>DAMAVY010000055.1:0-11816 GCA_032077725.1 Clostridium sp.
TATCTTTGCTTAGGTTTATTTATAATTTACTTGCCTTTTCTAAAAAACTAAGTTAAATTTTCTACTAGATAATAAATCTGTGCATTATATAATTGATAATACACGTAATTTAGCAAAGAAGTATTTCATCATAACCAAGTTTACTTCGCCCTCTCTGTGATTGTAACTATTACAATGTCGCCCGGCTGCTTGCCTATTTTTGCTCGTATCTCTTTTTTAATACCAATAATGTGGCACGGTGTTTTCATTTTAACGAGACTTCCTTCATATAATTCGCCGTCGAAAGTAGCAATTACTGGCACTCTGCCTTTTCCAAACTCCTCTTTCACGTCAAAAGGTATCTCAATATAAGCACCGTCAATATCAGGCACTTTTTTGATTTCTGCTTCAAACTCATAGACTTTATCGTTCATTTCAACGAACCTCCTTTGTTAGTTGTAGCGAATAATCGCCTCGATACCAAGCCGTGTTATAGCCTATCAATGTTATCTAACATGCTCTGCAGTGCCTCTGGAAAGTGTCCCTCCCGATCCAAGACTTCGACCACTACTCGCTGTGGTGATTAGGTGCGATAAGACCTTGTGGGATTCCCTTGGAATTTTTTATCAGTTAAAATAGGATCATCAACGAAGTATTTTATCCATAGATTTTCCTTTTGCCAATTCATCAATTAGCTTATCCAAATACCGAATTTCCTGCATCATCGGCTCTTTTATATCTTCTACCCTGACACCGCAAACAACTCCCTTTATTAGAGTTCTTGATGGGTTTAGGAGAGGAGCACCCTCAAAGAAGGTCTCATAGTATACTTGTTTTTTTAATTGTTCCTCCAGCCCTTCCTGAGTATATCCGGTCAACCAACGAATGATTTCATCAACTTCTGATTTAGTACGTCCTTTTTTCTCTGCCTTTAAAACTAATAGGGGATATACACTTGCAAAGCTCATTGTATAGATTCGATGTTTGGACATTGCACTTCCTCCCAACATTTAATATTTGAAATCCTCTGTTTTCTTTATTATATACTTATCCACGGTGCCTTGCCTGGGTGGTTGTAAAAAGCTTACTTCATCACTTCGTTCTTCGTAAGCTTAACTACACACTCAGCAGTAGCTTGCTTCCAATCAGCCTTCGTTTCTCTCGGCTTCTTGGGCAATCCTTGCATGGAACGTACATCTACTTCTTCAATCGCTTCACTTCTTCACAAACAGTGTTACGCACTCAGCAGTAGGCTCCTACCAATCATCCGTCGCTACCGCTCGGATTCTTGGGGATCCCTTGCATGGGTGGTTGTAAAAAACTTACTTCATCACTTCGTTCTTCGTAAGCTTAACAACCACTTCAACGTGGTGTCCTTGAGGAAACATATCAACAGGTTGTAATTCCTGAGCTTTGTAGCCTAAATCCTCAAGAATTCTTAGGTCTCTTGCGAGAGTTGCTGGGTCACAGGATACATATACTATTCTCTTAGGTTTTACCTCTGCTATGGCGTGAAGAAGGGATTCTTCGCAGCCTTTTCTTGGAGGGTCTAGCATTATTACATCTGGATGTATTCCGCTTTCTATTAGCTTTGGAATTTCTTCTTCTGATTTTCCTACTATAAATTGTACGTTATTCACATTGTTAGCTATTTTATTTTCATTGGCATTATCTATGGCTTCTGGAATTATCTCTATTCCAAATACCATTTTAGCTCTTTTAGATAAGAATAAAGATATAGTTCCTGTACCACAGTAAACATCAAATACTACCTCGTCTCCAGTAAGATTTGCATATTCTAGTGCCTTCTTGTAAAGCACTTCTGTTTGCATTGGGTTTACTTGGAAGAAGGATAGTGGAGATATGTTAAATTTGAATTCTCCTATGTAATCTGAAATTGTATCCTCTCCCCATAGTGTAACTGACTTTAGGCCTAGTATAACATTAGTTTTTTCACTATTTATGTTTTGAATTACAGATTTAAGATTTAAGATTTCTTCTTTAAGAGCTTTAATAAGCGGTTCAGCCTTAGGTAATCTATCACCGTTAGTTACTATTACCACCATAACTTCCTTAGTTTTAAAGCCTTCTCTAATCATTATATGTTTAATTATACCGCTATGACTTTTCTCATCATAAGCTTTAACTTTATAATCTTTCATCCAATCTTTTAATATCTTAACAACTTTATCTCCAATTTTACTTTGGATATAACAATGCTCCATATTTATTATTTCATGAGATCTTGGGGCGTAAAATCCCACTACTATATTCCCGTCATTAACTCCAACTGGTAATTGAACCTTATTTCTATAGTTATATGGAAAGTCCATGCCAAAGGTATTATGTATTTTTAGTCCTTCTATTTTTCCTATTCTTGCAATGACATCTTTTACCCTTTGAGTCTTAAAGTTAAGTTGCTCTTCATAGGAAATATGTTGTAGATTGCATCCACCACATCTTTTGTATATTGAACATACAGGTTTAATTCTATGCTTCGATGGAATTATCACTTCTAATAGTTTTCCTACTCCGTAGGTCTTGTTAACCTTTATAAGTTTTATCTTTACAGTTTCTCCTGCAATTGCTTCCTTCACAAATACAGTGAAGTTATTTATCTTTCCAACGCCTTCCCCTTCATGTCCAAATCCATCTATTTTAATTATGTAATCCCTGTTTTTCTCTATTTCTACATCTGTGTTCCTGTTTTTTTCCATTTAACCACCCTCTATTAGCTTCTAATTAATATTAATTCTATCAGAAAACCACTTAATTAACCACAATAACATCATGTTTTTATTTTTACCCAAAAAACCATAAAGACACCCTTTACGGGTGTCAATAATGAATCAGTTGCCAAAAATGTTATATTGTAAGTTTTGTCCACTTAAGTATTTATTATACATTGTTTTTGAAACTTTTCCAATATTTTATAAAATATTTTACAAAATATTTTTTTAGTATTTACAATGTTAAATTTTGGGGTACAAAACTATTTAATATTTGTTTTTCCGCTGTATACTATACCAACTTTTGAATCCATAGTTATAAAACAACCAGGCTTAATAATTGACGATGCATTTTGTGCATTATATATTATAGGAATATTTCTTGAATCACATTCTAGTACTACACCAGAACTCATTTCATCACTTTCTACAATTATTCCTGATACCTCATCAAGTATACTTGTGAATTCCCTACTTAATTTTTCAGCTACAATAATTTTCTTTTCATCTAAAGTATTAAAAATATCCTCAGGACTATTTACGTGTAATGCAGTTCCAAATGCTGTACCTGCATTAGTACCCTTTCCTTGCAAAAGTATATCACCTATAATATGAACTTTCATCATATTTGTACTTCCAACATAGTTCATAGGTATTCCAGCAACTATTACAACAAGGTCACCCTTCTCTACATAATTTTTAGCTAATACAACTTCGGAAGTTTTTTCTATTAATTCATCTGTATCATTGAATTTTGGAGTAACTATAGGGAATACACCCCAGTTTAATGCGAGACTTCTTGCTACTCTGTCATATGGAGTACATGCAAGGACATTACATTCTGGTCTATATTTAGAAATTTGTCTTGCTGTTTGACCACTTTGAGTAGAAGTAATGATAGCAGAAGCATTTAATTCCATTGCAGTACTACATGTTGCAACACTTATTGCATTAGGAACATTAGGTACATTTTGCTTTCTTCTTTTACTGAAGTGTTCTTCGTAATTTATATATTCTTCTGCCTTTATAGCTATTCTAGACATGGTTTTTACAACTTCCACAGGGTATTTACCGCTAGCAGTTTCTCCACTTAACATTATTGCATCAGTACCATCAAATATTGCATTTGCAACATCTGAAGCTTCTGCTCTTGTAGGTCTTGGATTTCTGATCATAGAATCTAACATTTGAGTTGCAGTTATTACTGGTTTTCCTGCAGCGTTACATTTTGAAATTATCATCTTTTGAACTACTGGAACTTCTTCTGTTGGAATTTCAACACCTAAATCTCCTCTAGCTACCATAATTCCGTCTGAATATCTTATAATTTCATCAATGTTATCTACGCCTTCTCGATTTTCAATCTTAGAGAATATTTGAATGTATTCTCCACCATTTTTATCAAGCAAACTTCTTATGTCTAAAACATCTGTTGCTTTTCTTATAAATGATGCAGCAATCATGTCTACTTCACATTCTATACCAAATTTTAAGTCAGAAATATCTTTTTCAGTTAATGATGGTAGTGCTAATTTAACGTTTGGAACATTCATATTTTTATGGTTCCCAATAACTCCAGTATTTTCAACAGAAGTTATAATATTTTTACCATCTATTGATTCTACTTTAAGAGCAACTAATCCATCATTGATTAAAATTTTATTACCTGGTACTACATCTTTATATAGGCTTTTATAAGATATAGAGCACTTTGTTTCATTTCCTAAAATATCCTCTCCACAATGAAGTGTAAAAGTATTTCCCTCTTTTAATTCAACAGTACCTTTTTCAAAGTCTCCAGTTCTAATTTCTGGTCCCTTAGTATCTAATACTATAGCAGTATGAGTTCCTAGTTCTGCTCTAGCTTCCTTTACCATATCAATTCTTACTTTATGTTCCTCATGACTTCCATGAGAAAAGTTAAGTCTTGCAGCGCTCATGCCACTTTCAATTAACTGTTTAATGATTCCCTTATCATTAGTAGTTGGTCCCATTGTACAAACAATTTTAGTTTTTTTCATCGTTATCCTCCTTAGATTTATATAGCTTTAAAGTTTTTATACTCAGATAACTTTATCAATCTATAAAATTATATTAAAAAATTAGTAAAACTACAATACATATAATATTTAATTGGACAAGTTCACACTTAAATTATATAATTCTTCATCAAATGCAGGCTCCATAGAAAGAGCTTCCTTTATGTCTATGTCAATTATTTCATTTCTTTTAATTCCCACAACTCTTGAAGTTTTACCTTCTAATAAAACTTCTACAGCCCTACTACCCATTCTTGAAGCTAATATTCTATCAAAAGCGCTTGGGCTTCCACCCCTTTGTGTATATCCAAGTACCGTTGCCCTGGCTTCTATTCCAGTAATTTTCTCTATCTTTTCTGCTAGCTCTTTTGCTCCACCAACACCTTCTGCTAAAATTATAATATTGTGAAGCTTTCCACTTCGCTTTCCTCTAAAAATGCTTTCACATATATCCTCAATACTAAATTTTTTCTCAGGAACTATCACATGCTCTGCTCCTCCTGCGATACCAGAAAATAGTGCTAAGTCTCCACAATTTCTTCCCATAACTTCTATTACACTAACTCTTTCATGGGAACTCGAAGTATCTCTAATTTTATTAATAGCATCAAGGGCTGTGTTTAAAGCTGTATCAAAACCTACTGTATAATCTGTATATGCTAAGTCATTATCTATGGTACCTGGTACTCCTACTGTTGGAACACCTAAATCACTTAAAGCTTCTGCTCCCCTAAAAGAACCATCTCCACCAATTACTACAACGCCATCTATTTTAAGAACTTTGATTACATTAAGTGCCTTTTGTCGTCCTTCAGGAGTTTTAAATTCTTCGCTTCTTGCAGTTCTTAAAATAGTTCCACCTCTTTGAATTATGTCTGAAACTGAATTTCTCTCCATTTCAAATAATTCACCATTAATAAGTCCACTGTATCCTCTATGTACACCAAAAACTTGAACACCTTTTTCTATTCCAATTCTCACTACTGCTCTTATTGCTGCATTCATTGCAGGTGAATCTCCACCACTCGTTAGCACTGCGATTCTTTTCACTTTGACACCCCCTTGTTTTACTATGCTACTCATTATATAGTTAACACTTTAATGGTATTATTTTTCCCACTTCTTATCTTCATTCTAATGCTTAAAATTTCTACATGCAACAAATATTACAAATAATTAACACCAATTTTACACGTGTCGCCATGTAAATGTTCTCATTTTTCTCCTTTAACATTCTTAATTATTATTGTTCCCATTTTTTCTTTTATAATAAATATATTTAAATAATTTATAAATTCATTTTATTTCTTGGGGCAACAAATTAAACCCTGCAATCATGTATTCGTCTGCAAAAAAGATAAGAAGTATTTAACCTTATGGTCTATACTTCTTATCTTCATTTGATCTTCTCTTTATCTTACTTTAGTCTTTTCTTAATCTCATTTTTATTTAATATTTATCTTAATCTAATTCCAATTTTATATTTATCTTATCCTAATTTATATCTTGCTTTTACCTTTTTACTAGTGGGAATGCAATTACATCTCTTATAGAAGTTGAATTTGTTAAGAACATCATCATCCTATCTATACCAATTCCAAGGCCCCCAGCTGGTGGCATTGCTACATCTATAGCTACCGCAAATTCTTCATCCATTGGGCTCGCTGTTTCAAGTCCAGCTCTTAGCTTTTCAGCCTGCTCATGAAGAAGAATTCTTTGTCTTAGAGGATTGTTAAGTTCTGAATATGCATTGCCAAGCTCTACCCCAAAGGCATAAGGCTCGAATCTTTCTATTAATTCCTCATTACTTCTATGAACCTTACATAAGGGAGATGAATCTAATGGAAAATCTATAACAAAGGTTGGTTCTATTAATTTCTTCTCTGAGTAAGCTTCAAATAAGGTAAGAATAAGGTCTCCCTTCGTAGCTTCTTCAAGATTAAATCCTTCCTTTTGCTCTTCTACTAATAGCTCCTTTTCAAGAACTAAGGCTACGATTTCCTCTTTTGACAATCTCGTAGCGTCAATACCAGTATCCTTATTAACTAGATTGCACATGGTTTCTCTCTTCCATGGAGCTTTAAAATCAATTTCTACTCCATCATAGATAGCCTTTGTAGTTCCCTTAATTTTTGTAAAAACATGGTCATACAATTCTTCCATGAGCTTCATCATGTCATTGTAATCTGCATAAGCCATATAACATTCAAAGAGTGTAAACTCAGGATAATGGGTTCTATCTATTCCTTCATTTCTAAAAGAACGACCCATACTATAGACTCTATCGATTCCTCCAACCATTAATCTTTTTAAATATAGCTCTGGAGATACATTCATAAATACTTCAGAATCAAGAGCATTTACGTGAGTTATAAAAGGTTTCGCTTCTCCTCCACCGTATTTAGTATCTAAAATCGGAGTCTCCATTTCCATAAATCCCCTAGAATTCATAAATTCCCTTATGGAATACATAGCCTTAGATCTATTCATAAATCTTTCCCTTACATCTTGATTCATTATCATATCTAAAGACCTGTGTCTTTGTCTTAAATCCGTATCTTGAATTCCATGATATTTTTCAGGAAGAGATCTTATGGATTTTGAAAGCACTGTAACGTTATCTGCTTTAATAGTTATCTCCTCAGTCTTAGTCCTAAACGCAGTACCTTCTACTCCTATAATGTCTCCTGTATCAAGTAGCTTAATAACTTCATAGGCTTCTTCACCTATATTATTTTTGCTTATATAAACTTGAATATCTCCATTTTGATCCCTCAAATTTAAGAAAGTTGCTTTTCCCATTCTTCGAAGTAGCATTATTCTCCCTGATAAAATAAATTTTTCTTCGCTATTAATCCTTTCAAAATTCTCTATTACATAAGTTGAACTTGAATTTGGATTAAAAGAATATGGATATGGATTAATCCCTTTACTTAAAAGCTCGTTTAGTTTTTTTATTCTCTCAATATTAAATTCATTTGCATCTTGCATTATTTCTTGTAAATTATTTAGTTCTACATAATTATTGTACATTTAAAGTACCACCTTTCAAATTGCCTTACTTTCGTCCATTATTATTTTTTTGCAAAATAAAAACTCTCACCCCCAAGACTTTTGTCTTGGGGACGAGAGCTACTAATTCTAACTTCGTGGTACCACCCCAGTTTATTAATATGTCACCATATTAACCTTTAAAGTACGACTTTTAAATAAAACTTCTTTTTAATTTACTAAAGAAGTATCTTCTATTATCTAAGGATAGATTAATAGAATAGTAAAGTTTATACCCTAGCTCTTTAACGGGAGCACCCGTTACACCATCTCCTTTTCAAAAGGTCCAGTGCACAACTCCGAGGCTTTTTTCATCAAACTATTTTTTGCTTATTCTCACCACTTAAAGCTCTCTGTAAAAAAATTAAGATTGACTACTCTTCTCTTCATAGTCTTATTTATCCATTTTATTATAAATTACACATAGTGTCAAGAATTTTAACTTCGTAGATTATAGCTTTTAAATTTGCAATGCTCTATAGCCAATCACAAAGCTTTAAACAGAAAAATTGTCAATTATTACTCCACCACTCTAACATTATCATCACCAAAGAGGCTTCTAAGCTTAGATGTAGTTTCATAGTCATTATTAAGCCAACTATTTTTATTGACTAGGTATTTCTTCCTTGTATCAGCAGCATACATATATATTGGAGTGTTACCAATTTCCTCCTTAAAGGTATCTTTAATAAGCTTCATAGCACTATTTAATTTACTTTCCTCCATTACCTGAATAAATATCTTATCAGCAGCAACCTTCACTAGTGGCGATATTTTTTCACATAATATTTTAGGCTTATCTTCATCCTCTAATGCCACACGGCCTTCTATAGTTACGATTTCATCTTCTTCGACAAACTCTCTATAGGCTGCAAAGGTCTTTGGAAAGATGACTACTTCTATATTTCCGTATAAATCTTCCAAGGAAGCAAAAGCCATAGCTTGATTATTTCTTGTAATTTTCTTAGATACTGATGTTAGAAGTCCTCCTAAAATAACCTTTTGTCTATCTTTAACTTTAGATGTCTTACCTTCTAATAAAGTATCTACCGTCTCATCTTCTTCTAAAGTATCTTGAGAAACTAAATCAGATATTTTGTGAGTTGTGGTATGTTTTAAAGTTTTTTCATAATCATCTAAGGGATGACCAGATAAATATATACCTGTCATTTCCTTTTCCATACCTAAGAGATACTTCTTATTAAACTCTTGAATTTCTGGATAAACTATTTGAAAATTACTTTCTTCTTCGTCTCCACTTTGAAATAAACTAAGCTGACCTGGTATGTTTCTTTTTCTCTCGTTATTTATTCCATCTAGAAGTTTTTCAAATATAGCAACTAATTTTGATCTATATATTCCAAGGCTATCAAAAGCTCCAACCTTTATTAAACTCTCTACAGCTCTTTTATTAACAGCTGAAGTATCAATTTTATTACAAAAATCAACAAAACTTTTAAAGTTGCCTTTTTCATTACGCCTTTCAACTATGGATTCAATAACATTTGCTCCTACATTTTTTATAGCAGAAAGCCCAAATCTTATAGTGCTATCTTTTACTGTAAACTTTGTATAACTTTCATTTATATCAGGAGGTAGTACATCAATTCCGTTATCCTTAGCAAATCTAATGTAATATGCTACTTTTTCATTATTACCCATTATACTATTAAGCATGGCAGCTATAAATTCTGCAGGATAGTAATACATTAAAAAAGCAGTTTGATATCCAACCACTGCATAAGCAGCCGCATGGCTCTTGTTAAAAGCATAGGAAGCAAAATCCATCATTTGATCATATATTTGATTTGCAACTTGTTCTGAAATTCTATTTCTCATACACCCTGGAATTAAAACTTTACCTTCCTCATCTACTGTTCCATGGACAAAGTTTTTTCTTTCCTCTTCCATAACCTTATGCTTTTTCTTTGACATAGCTTTTCTAACAAGGTCACTTCTTCCAAGGGAATACCCTCCAAGGTCTCTAACTATCTCCATAACCTGTTCCTGATATACCATTACGCCATAGGTAACATCCAATATTTTTTCTAATTTTGGAGTTAAATACTGGACTTTTTGTGGATTCCTTTTTCCCTCTATGTAATTAGGAATTTGTGCCATTGGCCCTGGTCTATAAAGACTTATTCCTGCTATGATATCCTCAAAGCAGTCAGGTTTTAACTCTCGCATAAAGGAAGTCATTCCTGCTGACTCAAGCTGGAATACGCCAACTGTCTTGCCTTCTCCAATCATGCTATAAACCTTAGGATCATTAAAATCTATGCGGTCTATATCAACTCTTATTCCTTTGTTTTGCCAAATGTTTTCAATAGCATCATCCATTACAGTTAGTGTTCTTAAACCTAAGAAATCCATTTTTAAGAGTCCAAGTTCCTCTATGGTCCCCATGGTAAATTGAGTAACTATCATATCTTCATTTTTCTGAAGGGGTACATATTCTACTAATGGACGTGATGCAATAACTACACCTGCTGCATGGGTAGAAGAGTGCCTTGGCAGTCCTTCTAAATCCTTAGCTACATCTATAAGCTCCTTAACTCTCTCATCCACATCATAGAGTTCCTCAAGCTCACTATTCATCTCAAGTGCTTTTTCTATAGTTATATTTAGCACTGTGGGAATCATCTTAGCTATCTTATCTACTTCTGCATAGGAATAATTCATAGCTCTTCCTACGTCTCTAATACAGGCTCTTGGGGCCATAGTTCCAAAAGTAATAATTTGAGATACATTATTAGCTCCGTATTTTTCAACTACATATTCTATAACTTTTTCACGTTTTTCATAACAAAAGTCAGAGTCAATATCTGGCATACTTACTCTCTCGGGGTTTAGGAATCTCTCAAAGATTAGCCCATATTTAATTGGATCAATCTTTGTTATTCCAAGGGTATAGGCAACTATAGCTCCAGCTGCAGATCCTCTTCCTGGACCCGTTGGAATTCCATTTTCATTGGAATATCTTATAAAATCCCATACAATTAAAAAATAATCTACATATCCCATTTCCTTAATTACACCAAGTTCGTAATCAAGTCTATCACAAAGAGTTTTTGCCTCTTCTGAATTATTCCTTATGTCTTTTATTTTATCCTCATCAAATTTACCATTTAGTGAAGAAAACACTTCATATCTCTGAGTTAAGCCTTTATAGCAATGCTCTCTAAGATATTCAAAAGGATCTACTCCCTCTGGCAGTTGGAATTTAGGTAGCTTAGATTCATGAAATACATAATCAAAGTTACACTTTTCCGCTATCTTAACTGTATTTTCTATAGCTTCAGGTACATATGAGAAAATTTCTTCCATTTCTTCTGGAGACTTGAGATAAAATTGATCTGAAGGATATCTCATCCTAGTTTTATCTTCTACAGTTTTTCCCGTTTGGATACAGAGCAAAACGTCATGAGACTTGCTATCTTCTTCTTTTATATAGTGAATATCATTAGTACACACCAGTGGAATATCACATTCCTTAGACAACTCTATTAGTACCTCATTTACTTGTAATTGCTGTGAAATTCCATGATATTGTAGTTCTAAAAAAAAGTCCTCTTTAAATATTTTTTTATATTTTAAAGCTATTTCCCTTGCCTTTTCTTTATCACCTCTTAAGATATTTTTCTGTATTTCACCACCAAGACAAGCACTTGAAGCTATTATACCTTCACAATGTTCACTTAAGAATTCATAATCTATTCTTGGTTTATAATAAAACCCGTCTATTGATGCTGCTGATACTATCTTCATTAAATTGGCATATCCAGTTTCATTTTTAACTAATAAAACCAAGTGATATGTTTCATTATCCTTATGAGGTTCTTTAATATTCATAGATTTCCCAGCTACATATACTTCACAGCCTATAATTGGCTTTATTCCATTCTCAATTGCTTCTTTATAAAACTCTACTGCACCATACATATTTCCATGGTCAGTAATGGCAATAGCCTTCATGCCTAGTTCTTTTGTTCTTTTTATAAGTTTAGATATTTTT
>DAMAVY010000056.1:0-11770 GCA_032077725.1 Clostridium sp.
CAGGATACGTAGGATACGAAGAAGGAGGACAACTAACAGAAGCGGTTAGAAGAAAACCATACTCAGTAATACTTTTTGATGAAATTGAAAAAGCCCATGATGATGTATTTAATGTGTTTCTTCAAATCTTAGATGATGGTAGACTTACTGATAACAAAGGTAAAACTGTGGACTTTAAAAACACAATTATTATTATGACTTCTAATATTGGTAGCAGTTATCTCTTAGAGGATAATGGAACAATAACCGAAGAAACTAAAAATGTTGTTATGAATGAAATGAAACACCGATTCAAGCCAGAGTTTTTAAATCGTGTAGATGACATTATAATGTTTAAGCCACTTAATATTGAGGATATTAAGAAAATTATAGATATATTTATTGCTGACGTTAGAAGAAGATTAAGTGATAAAAATATTAATCTAGAGATAACTGATAAAGCAGAGGGAATTTTAGCTGCAGAAGGGTATGATCCAATTTATGGTGCGAGACCGCTTAAGAGATATATAGGGAATGTACTAGAAACTACTATTGCAAAGAAAATTATTTCAGGGGAAGCTTATAGTGGATGTAACATTTTAATTGATGGAGAAGATGATAAAATAACCTTTGATATATCATAACAAAATAGAAATTTAACTATATTTTAATAAAACAGTTGCAATGCAATATTATATATGGTACACTAAACAAGTGGTTAAACACAAAATAAAAATAAAGATAAAGATTTAATATATATAATAATTTTCTCCAATAGAGGATTTGTTAGAATAGGTAGATCTTTAAAATGGAGGAATTGTAAAATGGCAGATAAAACTTTAACATGCAGAGATTGCGGAAATGAATTCGTATTTACTGAAGGAGAGCAAGCTTTCTACGTAGAAAAAGGATTCGAAAACGAACCAACTAGATGTGCTGATTGCAGAAGAGCAAGAAAAGCAGAAAGAAATAGAAGATAATTAATATTTAATATTTCAGTGAAAGCTATAAGAAGCAATTCTTATAGCTTTTATTTTCGTATAGAACATACAGAATTGAAAATTCTCAATTCTCCATTGTATAATATAAAAAGTATGACAAATATTAATAATAGATAAAATATGCGGAAAATATAAGGAGAAGATTACAGTGAGTGGATTTGATATATATAATTTAGATGAAGGGATATTAAGGGCATTAGGAAATTTAGGGTTTAATAATCCTTCAGAAGTACAAGCAGAAACAATCCCATGCCTTTTAGATCATAGCGATGTGATAGTTAAGTCACAGACGGGTAGTGGAAAGACTGCTAGTTTTGGAATTCCACTATGTGAAGAGGTTCGGGTAGAAGATTCAAAGATAACAGCCTTGGTATTAGTTCCTACAAGGGAACTTGCGCTACAGGTTAAAGAAGATATTTCTAACATAGGAAGGCTTAAGAAAGTTAGATGTGCTGCTGTTTTTGGAAAGCAACCATTTCATGATCAAGTTAGAGAACTTAAGCAAAGAGTTCATATTGTAATTGGAACCCCAGGAAGAATAAGTGACCATATGAATAGAGGAAACTTAGATTTTAAGGATTTGAATTATGTGGTTATTGATGAAGCAGATAAGATGTTAAACATGGGTTTCATAGATCAAATAAAAGATATATTAGATAGATTGCCAAAGAAGAGGACTACAGCGCTATTTTCTGCTACTATACCAGAAAGTATTGAAAGTTTATGCGAAAGTTACATGATAAATCCAAAAAGATTAGAAGTAGAATCTAAGATATTTAATCGTGGAAAGATAAAAGAGACTTATTTAAATGTTGAAGATAGAGATAAATTTAAAGCGTTATGGAAAAATTTATATGCAGCTACACCTAAGGTCGCTATAGTATTTTGCAATACTAGAGACAAGGTAAAACGTGTATATGAAGAATTAAAGTCAGAGGGGATTTCTGTGGAAGAACTTCATGGTGAGATGGAACAAAAGATAAGACTGGAAACCATGGAAAGATTTAAAAATGGAGAATTTAAGGTTTTGGTTGCTACTGATATTGCATCTAGAGGTATTCATGTAGATAATATTACCCATGTATTTAATTATGAAGTTCCTATGGAGAGAGAAAGTTATGTTCATAGGATAGGCAGAACTGGAAGAGCTGGGAATACTGGAAATGCTATTAGTTTTGTTTCTAATTATGAAAAGAAATTTTTTACTTCTATAGAGGAATATTTAGGTTACAACATCGATGAAGGAGTTTTTCCTAGTGATGCAGAAGTTAAGGAAGGCAAAGTAATATTTAAGGAGAGCCAAAAGAAACTAGGAGAAGCAAATAAGGTTAAAAGGAAATCAATTCATAGTGATGTTACAAAGATATATATAGGAGCAGGAAAAAAGAAAAAAATAAGAAACATTGATATTTTAGGAACTATGTGTAATCTACCAGGATTGTGTGGGGATGATATAGGAATAATTGATGTGCAAGATAATGCTTCCTATGTAGATATACTTAACAACAAGGGAAATGAGTTCTTAAAAAAATATAAAGAGATACTTTTAAAAGGTAAGAAAGTTAAAATTGAAAAAGCAATAAAATGAACAATAAAGCAATAAAATAAATATAAATATATATTGTATTTTTATAACTATCATGGTATACTAAAAGAGTAGTAAATACAAAATAAAAGAATAAAGATTTAACATTTATAATAACTTTCTCCAGTTTTAGAGAATTAGTTAATTGTACGTAAATCTTTAAAAATGGAGGAATGTAAAATGGCAGATAAAACATTAACATGTAGAGATTGTGGAAATGAATTCGTATTCACTGAAGGCGAGCAAGCTTTCTACGCTGAAAAAGGATTCGAAAACGAACCAACAAGATGTGCTGATTGCAGAAGAGCAAGAAAAGCAGAAAGAAATAGAAGATAGTAATATTTAATATTTCAATAGAGCTATAAGAAGTAATTCTTATAGCTTTTTTTTATACACATTTATCATGTATAATGTATAGGAATATACATTATACATGATAGAAATCAAATCAAAATATGCTTTATACTTAAATATGAGAAATATTCAAAAAATACTTGAAATTCAACTTTTAAAATGATAAACTTAACTCATAAAATAAAATGAAGATTTAACATCTGTAATAACTTTCTCCAGTTTTAGAGAATTAGTTAGTTGAATGTAAATCTTTAAAAAATGGAGGAATTTATAATGGCAGATAAGACATTAACATGCAGAGATTGCGGAAAAGAATTCATATTCACTGAAGGCGAGCAAGCTTTCTACGCTGAAAAAGGATTCGAAAACGAACCAACAAGATGTGCTGATTGCAGAAGAGCAAGAAAAGCAGAAAGAAATAGAAGATAGTAATATTTATATTTCTAGTAGGGTTGTAAGAATTTATTCTTATAACCCTATTTTTATATTGCAAAGATTGGTATAATGGATATTGTTATATAAAGGAGGTGCATATACATATGTGGGATAGGCTTCGAATAGATAAAAAATTAGGTATAGAGAGAAAATATGTAGATATCGGAATTGTTACTGTCGCTGTGGGAATTGCTCTTTTTGCAGCCTATGAAATTGTAAGTAGAAGTGGTTCTTATTTAACTATTATAAAGGATTTAATTCTAGAATTTTTAAGAGTAATATCTCCTATAATATCTGCAGCTATAGTTGCATATTTATTATTTCCAGCTGTATGTTGTATAGAAAAAAAATTAAAAAGTTTCAACATATCCAAAAAGAATGAAAAATATAATTGGATATATAGATGTTTAAGTATAGTAATAGTGTTTTTAATAATTATAATTTTAGTGGTAGTAATTTTTAACTTTATAATTCCGCCTCTAATTGAAAATACTAAATCCTTAATCATAAATATTCCTCAATATGAAAGTATCATAAGAAAAGATATAAATAATATAAATTCATATTTTGTAAGTCTAAATATTGATTATCAGCAAATAAGTGGATACGTAGATAAAATAACATCAATATTTCCAATGGTGGGAGAGCAAATTGTAAATACAATTACAAATAGTTTATCTGTTTTTGGGTCTTTTATAATAGATTTTGTATTAGCTGTAGTATTAACTTTCTACTTCTTAAAGGATAAAGAAATGCTTTTTAAAACCATAAAAAAATTTGGGAAAGCCTTTATTCCGGGAAAGTTGGGAGAAAAATTAAAGCAATTTATTATAGATCTAGATAAAGTGGTTGGTGGCTTTGTAAGAGGTGTATTATTAGATGCACTTATAGTTGGGATAGTTTCGTCAATATTAATGTTGGTTATAAACCATCCCTTTGCGATTCTAGTAGGAACTATAGCTGGAATATGCAATATAATTCCATATATAGGACCGTTGGTAGGAGCTGTTGTAGCCTTGCTATTAGGGGCATTTACAAGTGTTACCACAGGTGTATGGGGATTTGTATTATTAATATTATATCAACAAGTAGATGGAAATATTGTTGCGCCAAAGATTATTGGTGATAGCGTTGGACTTCCTGCGGTATGGACTATAATTGCATTAACCATTGGTGGAGGATATTTTGGTGCTATGGGGATGATAATTGCTGTTCCTATTGCAGCATTACTTAGTGTATATGTTCAGAGATATTATAATGCTAAATCAATTAAGTAGTATGTTATATAATAATTTATGAGATAAAACAAGATAATTAATGGATGCACAAAAGAGAGAGAACTATGTAAAAATAAAAACACAAGGGTGCAGGGATGTTTATCCCTACACCCTTACTTATTATATTCTTATATTTTCTAAAATTGCTTTACTAAAAAGTTCGCTTTTTATTTCGATGCCATCTACAGTAAATACAGTTTTAGGGTCGTTTGCAATGGCATCAATAGAAAAGTGTGGAGGAAGTCTAAAACCTTTATTTAAATTTAGAGCACCAATTAATTGTTTTGCTACGGAGTCACTACTGGAATTCCCAGATACTATTACTGCAAATATAGATTTGCTATTAAAATTACTCCTTCTGTATAAGGCGGTGAGACGATTTATTACAGCAGTTAAGTTTGCGGCTATGGCATCGTTATAATTAGGACATAAAAATACAACAGCATCACTTTCTTCTATAGCAGGAAGAATATTTTCTGTCATTATTCCTCCATAAAAGCAACCTTTTTTCTTCCCGTAGTGAAGGCATAGTTTATATGGACAACCAACACAATCAAGAACTTTACCGCTTTCGACTTGAAGTTCTTTGATCTCAAAATTACTAATATGCTTAGATACCATGTGCCATAAATCTAGAGTATTAGAAGTTTTATGTGGGCTTGAGTATATTACCGCAATCTTGCCAGAATTTATTACCTTTGGATTATATGACATGAGCTTTTCAACTAAGTTGTGAGATAGTGTATAACAAATGTCCTCAAGGCCCATATTCATTGTCTTTTGCCAGGTTAAAAAGTTTCTAAATGAACTAATAGCTTCTATTAGTGGATGTCCAGGAAAAGAACAACCCATGTTGTTTGCTGCATAAATTACATCTTGAGCAAATCTTTTTGTGCCGTGATCGGAAGTGCTATACAAAAGAAGTGCTCCTACAGAACCATTTAGTGGATTCTTGTTTATTTCAAGAAGCTTATCTAAAAGATTAATCATAGGTATATCATATCCAACATTTTCTACTTGAGCCACGAAAAGTAACTTTTTAAAGTTTAAATCCGGCAAGTTATTTATATCATTAACCAGCACATGAGGAATATCTTTAGTTGCTGAATTGACCATATTTTTAAGTGCTAAAGATATATTTTTATTAGGTAAAATTACATAGAGATTCTCCATTATCAGACCTCCTAAACTAGAACATTAATTAAAATAATTAATTATCAGCATATAGCTTGTTTAAAAGATTATATGTTTCATTTAATTTACTCAGAAGTGAAACTTTCATATTTAACATTTCATTTTCAGTGCACCCATTATAAAATTTATTTTTGCAACCCATATAGGTTCCGCCAATAAAATTAGAAGAGTAATGGAAATTACCTTTTATAGTGTCAATTATGCTAAGGGCACCTGAAGATAGGGCAGGGGCTATATATGGTTTAAAGCCTGATGCACGTATTTCTAAATTACCATTCACTGTCTTTTCAGTAAGAAAATTTGAAGGTTCAACCTGGTAATTATCAATACTATTTACAATGATAAGTCCTTCGCCGTGGGGACCAAAAGCTCTCCCTTCAGTAATATAATTTTTAGTATCTTCTCTTAGGTTGCTGTAGTACACTGCCCTAGCATTCATTACCCCGAGTCCATAGCCTCTAATTTGCTCTGGAGCTAAGCCTAGAAAATCTACAATGCCATCAGTGCTTTTATTGCTATTTTCAAATAGTGATTTACACAATAAGTCTACAGGATCTGATACCACTGCAAAAACTCCTTTAAATTTTTTTGACCGTGCCATTTCACCATAAAAGTTAAGAACTTTTCTGTTCCCATTAAATTGAGTAAGCCTTACATCACAATTTTCCTCGCCAACTGCAGGGATACCTACAGAAACACAGAATACAAACATATCACAATTAAATAATTCTTCTTCTTTAAGTGGAATTATTGAAATGCTATTTTCACTACCACTACAGGATAATATTTGTGATAATTCAAAGTTTAGACGATCCATTTTTTTAGAGTCTTTATCATAAATTCCAAGGACAGATATGTTATCGTGACCAAGTAATTTAAGTCCAGTTAAAAGAGTAGCACCTACGTCGCCAAGACCTATCACATGTATTCTCCATTTCTTTGGTGCATCATAGGAGATACTTTCTAAAAAATTTGGATAATTTGTGTTTAACGAGATAACTCGGCATTCTTCAATGGCTGTCTTTAGCCAAATAGGTATTATAAAATTTGTCTCAATTTTATTAGATATATTAAGAATACTTAAATCCTCTTTTTCTAAGAAGAGTAAAGATTCATGAGAAACTATAAAGGTCCTTCTTGAAACTTCACAGTCCATAGAAGTTAGAGCAAATATGTTTCCTGTATAATTTTCACAAACATTCTCATCGACTCTAGTAAAGTCTTCTCTATCATAGGGGGTTTTACTTATAAGCAGATTGTTTTTAAAGATATAAAAAAACATATAAAATGCATCCTTTCTTTTATAAAATATTTTCAAGTCTAGTTAAAAGTTCTAAATCTTTTTCTACAAGAGCTGAGGGAGCTCCAGATAGATCATATTCTATCCCGTTTCCAATTTCAGGACTACGAGGAGTAGTTATTACTTCACCTAAGGAATATAGGGTTAAGTTTTTTCCATAGATATTATGATATTCTCTTTCAAGATTTTTTAGAATTTCTATAGAATTTTCTAGGCATACCTTAGATAAGTTATAAATACTTTCATGGGAAGCGTCCTTAATAAACACAGGATAGGTATAAGGAAGTATGCTATTAATTGATGGTATAAGATTTCTCCTGGGAAATACTCCTCTCCATATAGAATCTCCACCTAAGAATGGGTACATAGCATTTTCGTTAAACCATGCTTTAAGTCTAGGTATATAATACACGCTTGATACTTCTCTGTTTTGCATATCCATTAAATCTTTCCCTCGCCCAGAAAGCACACCACAAAGAATTTTTTTTACATCCATATTTTGTTTCTTCAAAAGTGGATCTAATGCCTTCATCCGATAACCCTTATGAAGGATATTGTCAACTAACAAAATTGGCCTATTGAAGGATTTTATCATTTCAAGTTGGTTTTCAAGAGATAGATAATAAGGTGATTCGCCTATAAAAAAATTTTTCATATCTCCAGAATAATATTTTTCTGTATGAAGAGATTTTGTTACCGTATTTGGAACCACATATCTATCTAGAATATCACCATAGGGAACGCACATGTAGTCTCCATACTCCTTAGGAGTTTTAATGTGTGTGGTAACTTTGTTTTCGCCACATATATTTTTTATCATTTTCTCATGAAGAATTTCGCTGTTAAAGCATAGTAATAGTTCCCCTGGATAAATACTAGACAATGTTTTTTGAAGAAGTTTTCTTCTGGAATTAACTACATTTCTAATTTTAGTATTACTTCTAAAAGGTTCTTTTAATATATTTTCAATATCTAGATTTAGAATACATGGATTTGTCATATTAACTGATAATACAGGTAATGAACTTTCTTCAGGACTTAGATAAGTAAATCCTTGAGATAGCATAATTTCAACTAGTTGAGAGCTAGTTAGTAAGCTATTAGCTGGTTTGAATACAGCATATTCATAATCCTTTGATATAGCAAAAGATAGAGCTTCTGTTAAAATGATTTGTTCTAGGAATTTATTTTTCTCTCTATCTACAATATATATTCCATCTATCAAAATCATTCTTCCCACAGAGATTGTTCTAAGGGCTCTAGAAATTTCCTCGCTCTTTACTTCAGAATAAAGGCTGCTCGAACGTATCCAGTGCATTAATGCTAGTGCTAGAATTTCTCCATTATGAGGATTCTTTATTATTACTAGCTTAGCAGATTCTTTATGCTTTAATGAAGTTAAAACAGATTTAATCTCAGAAGGTGCATTTAAATGCTGGAATATTTTATATACAATATTATCATTAACTTTTTGAATAAACTCAAAATCTAAGTTGCTTATATTAACGGAGAGCTTATCTAGTGGTTCTCTTTGATAAAATCCATTCTCTTGAATATATTGTGAAACTAGTGGATCGATTAAAGTAGATACATCCCTGTTTTTATCTATATAGTTTCTAATTTGACTAGAACTAATCATTCCGTATTTATAAGGTAAATTTAATATTTCTATACTTCCAGATATAAGAGATGTAATTTCCTGGAATTTTTTAGACTTACCTCTTTCAAAGATTATATGGTTAAAGGAATGAATAGAATTTTCTGTTGGAGGTTTACGATAACAGGAAGCGTTTAAAAGTACATCACTACCAGATACGAAATAGACCTCCGATCCAGAAAAATAATCTTTAAGTTTTTTTAAGTCTTTAGAATTAGCAATATTAATTTGAGAAGCTTCAGGATAAATATATATATTAAATTCATCACATATGGATAGGTTAATTAAAATTCTTCTTAAAAGATTAGGTAGAGTTTTTTTAGACCAAGAAAATTCATCTACAGCTAAATAGACCTCGTAACCTAAATCACGGATGGCTTTAGAAATATTTTTGTGACCTAGAGAAAATGGATCAAAGGTACCTGGGAAAAAGGCAACTTTTTTAGGGGTATCTATTGGAATTTCGCCATGAAAGAAAGTATAGTCTGCTATAAATCTATAGATGTGATTCAGGGCAGCTGAATTAGTTAATAGTAGTAATCTATTATCATCGTCATTTCCTATAAGTGTAAGGACTTTTTTGGCAGAAAGTTTGAAAATGTGAAGCTTCTCTTCAAAAGATAAGTTAGTATTTCCAAAGATATCTTTTCCAAGTGTTATTATAGCTGCTTCTCTAACATTGTCTTTATAGTCTCCTATACCATTTAAGAGTATAGAAAGCATGTTTTTTAGACGTTTATTATAAATTACATCTTCTTCCGTGAATCTAGATTTATAAACTTCATACTCGGATAGTGATATTCCAATAGTTTTAAGAATTAATACTTTAATATCTTCGCTTGCGGATTTGATTTTAGATTTTAGATCATCTATAATTTCATCAAGTTCACTGGGAGCTAACCATAAAATAACTTTTCCTAGGGAGGGTGGTATGTATTCTGTGAATTTTTGACCTTCGATTTCTAGCCCTCTAAGAAGTTCTATGGCAACTTCGTTTCTTTCAGAGTCATTTAAAATTGGCATAATTTTAAGTATTGATGAACCTGCATTGTTCCTTACTGTTTCAATTTCACTTACTTTGAGTAGATTGCAGAAATGGATACAAGTATGTAATCCGCTCTCAGGAGCTATATCTATGGTATATTTCAGAAGAATATCTATTTGATGCTTCTTTACCATCCAGCTTGTTGCAGTTTTTAAATTGCTAAGAAAAATTTCAGGAACCAAGCTATAGTCTAAATTACAATATTCATTATAAAGTTTTATATGTGAAGGCATGTGAAGTAACATAAAAATTTTTAAGTATAAGAAGTTTTCACATGGATTTTTACTTCTCACTGTATGATCATTTAGGTGCCTAATTATGCAATCCAAAATAGAATTAAAAGAAGGCAATTTAGAAATTATGTCCTTTAAACTCTCAAGAGCCGCAAGTCGTATTACAATATTTCTTTTTTTGGTTGAAGTTAAAATAAATTCTATTAGTGAATTTATGGTTTCATCATAGTGATCTAGAGGAATATATTTTGCTGTATCTAATAAATATAGCTGTGTTTCAAAATTACCCAAGTTTTCAATGGTATAGTAATTTAATAATACACTCCTATAAATTTTCATGTTGGTGGTTCTACAGTTTAAAAACACAGAATTCACCATTACTTTAGTATTGTATCCAATCCAGTTTCTATGAGTTGGTACAAGTTTATTACTAGGAGAAAACATTAGTGAAAGATATTCGTTGAAAAGGCTACTGCTATCGATAGCTGGTTTCTCGATAGTTACATTTTTAGGAAGCTCTTTACTATAGTCTTCATCATAGATTGCTATTAATCGTCCAAGTAAATTAGCACAATGACGACGAATATCATCTTCACTGTGAGTTAAATTATCATATAAAAAAATCATAGTTTGAAGTTTTTGTTTTTGAGTAAAATAAGTACAATATTCTTCTAGAACCCTTATATATTGGCGAAGATTTTTCCAATTAGCTTCACTTTTTCCTTGCTCTAAAATGGTATTTAAAGAAAACTCATCACGTAGTAGGTACATAAGAGTTATATTATGATTTATGGCCAAATTTTTCATACCAGAAGTAATTTCATTTCCATGTAGCATAGAATATACTGGAGCTGATATAGGCTTTGAATAATCATTTTGACCATTTGGGTCAGTATTAATATTTATGCTTATTAAATATTCTTCAAAATCTTTTAATTTTGCATATACTCTTCTATAGCGATTTTCTTTTTTATCATCAACATTTTCTAACTTTTCTAAAATCACCCTAAATGCATCAGAGAGAGTAGTGATACACATAGTGGTTCCTGTTGATGTAGATATGTTTTTAACTCTAAAATCACTATAGATTAGAATAAGGGATTCTAAAGAGAGGTTCTCAAGTTCTAGGTCCCAGGTAGAATGATTTAGAGCAATATTCCTAATATAATTTATGTTATGGCCTTTAAACCATTGATCTGTGTAGTAGTAGTGAAGATGGGGGACGCGTTTTAATTCTTCTCCCTTACATCCGTATTTCCCAATATCATGGCCAGCGGCTGCACCTGAAACTCTTCCTAGGTCAACAGGTAAACCTTTTGCCTTTAGCTGGTATGCTAGAAACATAGAAAGAAAATGAACTCCACAAATATGATCAAGAGTATTGTACTTGAAAATTTCACCATTTAATTTCATCATTTCATAAACATAGTTTTTATTAAACGCCTTAGTAAATTTTACATACTCATCTTTCCTTTCAAGAGATTCAATCTCATTATCACTTAATAAAATTAAAGGATATTTAGATTGCCAATTAATTGAGTCACCTATAGATTTTTCAATATCACATAGAACTTTATAAACTTTCAGATAAACTTCACACCCTAAAGTATATTTGGGATCTAAGTCAATGGTTACTGCTTCTTTAAAATTTTTGCTTAAAGTATAGTTATAAATATATACTAGCCAATCTTCAGGAGAACCATCGCATAT
>DAMAVY010000057.1:0-8772 GCA_032077725.1 Clostridium sp.
CCCAAGGGTTAATTTTAGACATATACCCTAAGAAAGCTGAGCCAATTTCATTATTTGGGTAGTATCTCATTGGTTCCGTATCTACAATTATTCCAGGCAAATCTGGTTGTAACTGTTCAAATATAAACGCAGTGTCTTTATCTAAGGTATTAGCTATAACCACTGGGCTATATCCTGAATAGCTCTGCATCTTTATGGCATCTTTTATTAGTACAAATCTTCGCTCTTCTTGGAGGGTTAATTCATAATATTTATCAACGCCATATTTTTTTTCAAGAGTTTTATAAACTTCTTCTGCTGAAATCTGTAAAAGTAGTTCATCCACATGTTTTGTCTCTGCTTCTGAAAGCTGAGAAACCTTTTTATCCTCACCATATTCTTTTCTTACTATGGCTTCATCAAAACCTCTATCTCTTTTAAATCTAAGTTCTAACCACCTTCTATCTTCCTCACTGGTGGCTTTGAAATTAAATTCCAATTTTCCTTCACTATTTATTATTATGGCAAACTCATCTACTATAGGTATTTTCTTATCATCTAATGTTTTAAAAACCCTAGTCATAGTTTCAAAAAAATACTTATCATTTTCTTCTGTTTCACTATATTGTAATACATAGCTTTGTTTACTTGTAGCTAGAATTTTTCCATTTCTGTCTACAATATCTCCACGTGCTGCAGCTACGGATACATTTTTATATTTGTTACTATTGGCTTTTTCTCTATACTGATCACCTAGTACTACCTGCAAATTAAGCAACCTTCCGGTAATAGAAATAAACACTACACCCATAGCAATATAAAGTATATTGTATCTCGAGAATTTTTTGTCTTTTTTCTTCTTTGTCTTATTTATCTTATTTTTTTTCATATTTTTTTTAGAATCTCCATTCCTTTTTTATAATTTTAGTTTCACTAAACTTAAGAATAGTCTTATAAAAAAACAATGCTATCACCATTTCATAAATACCTTTATATAAAATCACATGCAAAAAATTGTTGCCAGATCCTATTAACATTAGTATTCCATAAATAGTAATGCTTTTTAGTAAACTCAATAGGAATGTTGAAATAGCAGGTACAATAACCTTTTCTTTGAAAATACTTTTACCTACTTTCGCGGCAACCAAACAAATTAACATGTTAGTAAACATATTAATTCCTATAGCAGCTGGAAATTGTAAATCTTGAAGGACGCCTGCAAAAATCCCGATTATTACAGCTTCATTATACCCATTAATTATGGAATAACAAATTATAAATACAATTAATAAACTTGGATATATACTTTTTATAGCAAAAAAAGGTATAACCGTACTATCTAAAATAAACAAAGTGAGCATTATTAAAGATAAATATATTACCTTTTTAGTAGGAGTATTAATACTTAACATCTCTCTCTTCCTTTTCTACTACAATTACAAGCTGCTTAACTTTATTAAATTCTATTACTGGTTTTACAGTTGCTCTCTTTGTAACTGTTGCTTTATCTTCATAAACCTCAATTACTTCACCTATCTTAATACCTGCAGGATAAATTCCACCAAGGCCAGAGGTCACTATGGTATCTCCCTTTTTTATCTTTGAATCTAATGAAAGTCCCGTAATTTCTACAAGGAACTTATTGTCATTGTCCTTATATCCCTTTACTATCCCATCAGTTTCCTCGGTATTTAAGACAGAGCCGGCTACTGCCATATTTTCATTGCAAATAGATTGTACTATACTCCAATTTGAGCCAACGCTTGTAACCTGGCCTACTAGTCCTTCTCCTTCTATCGCAATCATTCCTTTTTTTATTCCATCCTTTTCACCCTTATTAACTACATAACCATCTAAGAAATTATTTCCACAAAGTCCTCTGATATCTACACCTATATATTCATAGTCTTCGTTTGCCTCCGCGAAATTTAACATTCCTCTAAGTCTTTCATTTTCTTTTCTTAAAAGTTCATTTTGAGAAGTTATATAATCTAGTGATTTATTATCTTCCTTTAGTTTTTCATTCTCTTCTTTAACATTTCCTATGTTAAATAAAAAACCCGCTGAGTTTTTTATTTTACTACCAATATTATAAACTACTCCTTGAACTGAGTTTATAGCACTTCCTACACCATTTTCTACAAAGGACACCTTATCCCTATGAACTGAATAACCAATTAACCCCAAAAAGCATACTGACAGTAGTATAACTATTACTGCCAGCTTATTTTTGAACATCTTCATTTTTATCTTTTACTCATTACATCTACATTATCTAGTGCTTTTCCAGCCCCAACAGCAACACAATCTAGTGGTATTTCTGCTATATTTACTGGCATATTAGTTTCTTGGGTTACTAGTTCATCTAATCCTTTTAGTAGGGCACCTCCGCCTGTAAGTACTATACCTTTATCCATAATATCAGCGGCAAGTTCTGGTGGTGTTTTTTCTAAAGTAGTTTTAATTGAATCAATTATTAAATTTACAGGTTCTTTTAATGCTTCTCTTACTTCAGCTTCACTAATTTCAACAACTTTTGGAAGACCACTAATTAGATCTCTACCTCTAATTTGCATGTTTTCTCTTGGTTCGCCTGTATCAAAAGCTGATCCTAATTCAATTTTAATATTTTCTGCTGTTCTTTCCCCTATCATTAGATTATATTGTTTCTTTATGTATGCAATTATTGCTTGATCTAATTCATCACCAGCAACTCTAAGTGACATACTCGTAACTATACCACCTAAAGATATGATTGCAACTTCAGTAGTACCTCCACCAATATCAACAACCATACTTCCTGTAGGTTCAGTAACTGGAAGTCCTGCTCCTATAGCTGCAGCCATTGGTTCTTCCATTAAATGAACTTCTCTTGCACCTGCACTTTTAGTCGCTTCTTCTATAGCTCTCTTTTCAACCTCTGTTATTCCTGATGGAAAACAAACTACAATTCTTGGGCTTTTGAATGAATTTTTAGCACCAACTTTTTCAATAAAGTATCTAAGCATTTTTTCAGTAACATCAAAATCTGCTATTACTCCATCTCTCATAGGTCTTATAGCTATAATATTGCCTGGTGTTCTACCTATCATTTTTTTTGCTTCGCTTCCTACTGCTAGAACTTTTCCAGTGTTCTTATTTATAGCCACAACTGACGGTTCTCTAAGAACAATCCCCTTGCCTTTAATATATACTAATGTATTTGCAGTTCCTAAATCTATACCCATGTCCCTTGAACTTCCAAATAATGCCATAATAATTTCTCCTCTCAATCTATAAAATTCCTTTTTCTTTTAAACTAACATATGTTTCATTTCCTATTATAATATGATCTAGAACTTGTATCCCTAGTAAGTTTCCACATTCATTCAATCGTTTTGTAATTGATATGTCTTCCTTGCTAGGTGTCGCATCCCCTGAGGGATGATTATGACATAGTATAATTGAAGCACTACTGTGCTTTATTGCCTCAATAAAAACTTCTCTAGGATGAACAATAGAACTATTTAAATTTCCTATTGAAATATCCATAACTGAAATAATTACATTTTTAGTATTTAACATAATTAGCTTAAAATATTCCTTTTTTAAGTTTTTCATTTGCCCCATCATGTAAAAGGCAACATCTTTTGGACTACTCACCGCATGTTCTTCTCCAGATTTAAAGGAATTAAATCTAGTAGAAAGCTCTGCAAGAGCTATTACTTGGGCTGCCTTCGCTTCACCAATGCCCTTTACAGATTTCAGTTCTTTAAGGGTTGGATTCGCAAGTCCATTTATACCTCCGCAATAAGATATTAATCTATCACATAGATTTATAACATTATCATCCTTTGTTCCAGTTCTTAATATAAGAGCTAAAAGTTCTGAATTAGACAAGTACTCAGCCCCATATCTTAAGATCTTTTCTCTTGGTCTTTCATTTTTAGGTAAATCCTTAATTCTTAGTTTGTAATTCATAAACTAACTCCTTTATAGATTTACCCCCATCTCCCTTAACATAAAAAATACTGTATTTAAAGGAAAGCCTACCACATTATAATAACAACCCTTTATTGCTTCTACAAAAATAGCTGCATGATCTTGTATCCCATAGGCCCCAGCCTTTCCATAACACTGTCCAGATGATATGTAATTTTGTATCATCTCATCAGTTAGTTCCGTAAATTTAACTTCAGTGCAAACACTTTTTTTTATTAGTTTATCACTTTTGTTATCTATTAAAACTATGCCTGAATAAACATGATGCACATTACAGCTTAGAGACCTTAGCATTTTAAAGGCATGTTTTTCATCCCTTGGTTTTCCAAGGATTTCGCCATTTAAATATACTACAGTATCACACCCTATGACAATACTTTCTTCATTACAACTACTTAAGATATTTCTAGCTTTTCCTTCTGCCAAGTCACAAACATATTTTTCTATATCACCATTAAATATAACGGCTTCTTCTTCAAAAGAGCTAACTTTTATATCAAAGTCATCTACCATTCGTTTAAGTAACTCTTGTCTTCTTGGTGAACCAGATGCTAATACTATTCTCATAATTTCCTCCTAGAATTTTCTGTATAATACTATTGCTAAAACTATTCCTATAAGTGCCATCAAGTTAAGTCCAAACCCTAATCCAAAGGTTAATTGTAAAACCTTTAAATCAATAATCATAGGACTTTTTAACCCTATAGTATAAATTTTCCCTAAAAATTCTAAGCCTTGAAATGCATTTCCTAAAAGTTCACCAATGAAGCTTCCAGAAATTGCTCCGAGTAGTGTTATAAATATGTATTCCTTGGTGGTTTTATATGCCTTACTCATAAAATATCCCCCAGTATACTCAAAATATTCAATATACCAATGTATTTATACTTTATATTTTATATCTAATATAGTGTAACATTTAAATTTTTTTTACACAAGACTATAACAATTTATTTAAGAAATTTTTAATAATCACTGAATTTCAACTTTTACTAAATTAGTAAAAACATGTGTATTAGCATAAAACAATTACTTACAAGAGTTTTTTAATATTTTAGTTTTTACATATTTAACCACTAGATAACAACTGAAATCACCAGTGTACGTAGCTTCTCAATCAACAGCAAAAATACAGCTATCTGTAAAATTAATTCACAGGTAGCTGTAGAGCAGAATTTTTAATTATATAAACTGTAGAATTGATATATTTATATATCATAGTCAGTAATCATATATGAGAATTCCTAACTATATCAGTATTTCTTAAATTTTATTATTACAATTCGCCACTTTATTATTTCTTTAATTTTATTAATTCATCATATAAATATTTTGTCATGGCATCAATTTGTGTTTTATCAACTTGATCAGGAAGGGCGTTTATATATTCTTTTAATGTGCTTACTTCCTTGTATTTATCCATACCTTCACTAATTGCTTCTAGAGTCCCTGTCCATTTTTTTAATTCAGCTGTTTTTACAGACTCTACTCCTCCTTCAGAAGCCTTATTGGTTATTTGCAGTAAGCTTTCTATAGTTTTGCAATATTGAGTTGTGGATATATCCTTCACAGGTATGTTTATTGTTACCTTTGTATTTTCCATGCTCTTTCCATTTAAAATTGTAACCGCTGCATCTATACTTTCACTAGAATATATACCGAAGTAAACCTTTGACAATTCTCCTTCTTGACCTACAAAAGGCTTTCCTAAAGAACTTAATTTGCTCATTACCCCATTTGCATTTTCTTTAACCTTGAATACTCCACATTGTAGTAAATAAAATTTGTATTCCGATACTGTTGTTCCTTCACTATCATCTCCAGAATTCTGAGTTTCTTCAACTTTTGAATCTTGCTCCTTTGCACCATTATCTTTTTTTGAATTTTGCTGCACCTCACTTGAGTTGCCATTTTTTAAAAATCCAATTAATCCAGAACCTTCAAATACAACTTTAAATAAAAACGTTCCCAGTAACAATGCTAGCAGTAAAGTTAGGGCTAAATAAAACAGAAATTTATTTTCCTTCTTATGTTTAGGATTTATATTATATCTGGTGTACTTCATTTTATCCCCCCATTTTTAATTACTATTGTTGAACCTTAGGTTGTTGTCTTAAAAGCCTTAATGAACTTTAAAAACCTTAATGAACTTTAAGCTTTCTAACTACTACTATATAACCTTAGGCAAATTACTCATTATAACGTATTGATAATCTTACCACTCTTTTGATAAATTTCTTTGCCTTATCATTAGACATTCCATTTACCTCTAAAAACTTTAATATTCCTGTATTATTGCATTCAATAGACTTCATAATTCTATCAACTCTCATGCATTCATCATTGTTTTTTTCTTTAAGGTAATTAATATCAATATTATCATTTGCATTTTTTGATAAGCTACTTGGGTTTTCTTCTACATATCGTTCTACATTATTTTCATATTCATCTAAATCCATTTCCTCATTAGTGTATTCTAAATTTATAACCTTTGCGAGTTCCCTTTGCATTAAACTTACATAATTATTTCCTGGCATTATTCCCATCATACCGCAGGTGGATATGAAATCTTTCATTTCTTCTGGCAAAGAATTATGTGTTATAGGTTTTAATGGTACAAATTCATATTCATTATCAAACCCCATGAACATACCTCCATTTTTTATATTACATTAAAATGTATGCCCATACCCTTCAATAAATTCCTAAAACTTTATATAATATCAATATTGTCTCCTGGGTTTTCCTTAAGCTTGTCTATTGAATGTATATATCTATTTGTTGTTGCAATACTTCTATGCGCTGCAAATTCTCTCACTTTTTCTATAGTTGCTCCTTGAGTAATTGCCAAAGTTATAGCTGTATGTCTTGTAGAATGGACTTTTAATTTTTTATTTATACCACAATTTTCACATATTTTTTTTATCATATAATTTAGGGCACTTGGGTCTAATTTTTCTCCGTTTCTATTATTTGAAGAATGTCCAATAAATAGATAGGTATTATTATATTTTTCTTCACTTCTTTTGGTAGCAAAAATATATTCCTCCATTAAAATTTTAACCTTAGGCTGTAATTTAGCTAAATCTCTCTTACCGCCCTTTCTTATTACTTCGACTACGTCGTATTGTGCATACTTTTTTACATCACAAATTTTAATATTAATAATTTCTGATTTTCTTAGGGCTGTAGTTAGAGCTAAGGCCATTATGGTTTTATTTCTGAGTCCAAGAACTGTGCTTGTATCTATACTTGCCAGCAAAACTTTACATTCTTCCTCAGTTAAAAATTCAGTTATCTTATTTGTCACAACAGGTTTTTCATCCTTTACATTTGCAAATGGATTAAATTTTATAATCCTTGTATCACTATAGTTATCTTCATATTTCATAAGCCACTTATACAGAGCACTTAAGGATGATATCTTTCTATTTATGGTAGCAGAGGATAACCCTTCATTTTGTAAATTCATAATGAATTTTTGAACATGAAATATATTTACTTGTCTAATATTTTCTAATGTTATTTCCTCTATATTTTCTGTATGAAAAAAATCTTTTATATCTCTTTTATAGCTAATAGCTGTATACTTACTTCTTCCACCTTTTACTTCTAAAAAACACTGAATGAAATGTTTTTTTCCGTCGATATAAAGTTCATTTTTGTTATAGACTGTTATCTCTTTCATAAAAAACCTCCAATAAATAAAACAAAAGAACTGCAAAAGCAGTTCTTCTATCTATGTTATAATCCTTCTACAATAGCAGTAATTTCTTTAAGAGCAACTTCTTCATCAGTTCCATTTGTAATGAATTTTACTGTGTAGCCATTATTAACTCCTAGAGATAACACTCCTATTAAACTTTTCGCATTAGCACACTTACCATTGTACTCTATGGTTACTTCACATTTAAAAGTTGTAGCCTTTTGCACTAATAGTGTTGCTGGTCTTGCATGCAATCCCTGTGGATTATTAATAAAAATTTCTTTTGTTAGCATATTATCACCTCATTTATGAGAATATTATTTTATGCCATTAACAAAGTCCTCTATTCTATTTAATCCTTCTCGTATATTATCAATAGATGTTGCATATGAAAGTCTTATAAAATTATCTACTCCAAAAGCAATACCAGGTATTACTGCAACCTTAGCTTTTTCAAGAAGTAAACTACTAAATGTAAGCGAATCTACAATAGTGCTTCCGTAAGCTTCCTTATTTAATAATTTTGATATATTAACCATTACATAAAATGCACCTTCTGGTTTTACACAAGATAGATTATTTATAGAATTAATTTTTTCTACCATATAATCTCTTCTACTTTTAAATTCCTTTTTCATTACTTCAACTTCACTTTGATCTCCATTTAAAGCTTCAAGAGATGCATACTGTGAAATAGAACAAGGATTTGAAGTAGTATGAATTTGTATGTTTGACATTAATTTTGTTATCTTTTCACTTGCTGCTGCATAACCAATTCTCCAACCAGTCATAGCATAAGCTTTAGAAACTCCATTTATTACTATAGTTCTATTATAAGCATCTTCTGATAAACTTGCTATAGAGATGTGACCACTTTCTCCATATAAAAGTTTTTCATATATTTCATCCGATATAACTATTATATCATTTTTTTTAGCGAATTCAGCTATTTTTTCTAATTCTTTTTTTGTATACGTTGTCCCAGTTGGGTTATTAGGGCTGTTAAGAACCATAGCCACAGTTTTATCAGTAACAGCTTTTTCTAAACTTTCAACAGTTAACTTAAATGCATTACTTTCTTCTGTATCAACGAAAGTTGGAACACC
>DAMAVY010000057.1:8782-11748 GCA_032077725.1 Clostridium sp.
GCTAATTGCACAAGTTCTGGGTAACTAACCCAATATGGAGCTCCTATTAAAACCTCATCTCCTGGATTTAAAATAGCTTGAAAAATATTAGCTAAACACTGTTTAGCACCAGTAGAAATTATAATTTGAGATGTTTTATAAGTTAAGTTGTTATCTTTTTTAAATTTATTAACAACAGCTTCTTTTAATTCAATTATTCCTGAAGCTGCTGTATATTTTGTTTGTCCAGATTCAATAGCCTTTATAGCAGCCTTTTGAATATTTTTAGGAGTATTAAAATCAGGTTCTCCTGCTCCAAATCCTATAACATCAATTCCTTCTGCCTTCATTTTTTTAGCCTTTGCTGTAATTTCCAATGTTAATGATGGGGAAATTCCCATTGCTTTTTTTGACAACATCATAATAAATACCTCCAATAATACTTAATTTTAATACAAATAATAGAATTCTCTATTATTAAAAACACCCTATTTAAACCTTTTCATTGGATTATAATTATATATATAAATTATATTTACTGCGACTATATGAATTTTAAAATTCATATAAGTAATTATATGAAAGATGTACTTCATACTTCATAATTTATAATAACACTTATTCTATATAGTGTAAAGTTATTATGGTATTTTTACCATATGCTTATTATTCTCATTTTACATTTTAAAATACTATTTTAAATAAATCTTTCTATAAAATTATTAAGTTTTTTATACAATAAAAGCCTCCTATAAATAGGAGGCTTAACTTTTCTATTACCTAATTTTACTTTGCATATTCTACTGCTCTTGTTTCTCTGATAACATTAACCTTTATTTGACCAGGATATTCTAGTTCATCTTCTATTTTTTTGGCAATATCCCTAGCTACTTTAATAGCCTCTGCATCGTCAATATCTTCTGGTTTAATCATAATTCTAATTTCTCTACCGGCTTGAATTGCATATGACTTTTCTACACATTCATAGGAATTTGCAATCTCTTCTAATTTTTCTAATCTCTTTATATAGGCTTCTAAGGTTTCTCTTCTTGCACCAGGTCTAGCTGCTGATATAGCATCCGCTGCCTGAACAAGTATTGATTCTAAAGATTGATATTCTACATCTCCATGATGAGCTGCAATAGCATTTACAACTGTTGAAGATTCATGGTATTTCTTGGCTATTTCTGCACCAATTAGTGCATGAGGTCCTTCAACTTCATGATCTATAGCTTTTCCGATATCATGTAATAATCCACATCTTTTTGAAAGTGTAGGATCTATTCCAAGTTCTGACGCCATAAGTCCTGCTAAATAAGAAACTTCTATAGAATGTTTCAATACATTTTGACCATAACTAGTTCTATATTTCAATCTTCCTAAAAGTCTGATTATTTCTGCATGTAATCCATGGATACCAGTTTCGAAGGTGGCTTGCTCGCCCTCTTCTCTTATATCATTTTCAACCTCTTTTTTTGCTTTTTCAACCATTTCTTCAATTCTTGCTGGATGTATTCTTCCATCAACTATTAGTTTTTCTAAGGCTATTTTTGCTACCTCTCTTCTAATAGGATCGAATGCTGAAAGAATAACAGCCTCTGGAGTATCATCAATGATTAAATCTACTCCTGTTAAAGTTTCAAGGGCTCTTATATTTCTACCTTCACGCCCTATAATTCTTCCCTTCATTTCATCATTAGGAAGTGACACAACATGTACTGTAGATTCAGCTACATGGTCTGCTGCACATCTCTGTATAGCATATGTTATTATCTCTCTTGCCTTTTTATCAGCTTCTTCTTTTGCTTTAGACTCAACGTCTTTAATCATTATTGCTGTTTCATGTTTAATTTCTTTTTTAACTTCATCTAATAGTATTTGTTTTGCTTCCTCGGTACTTAGTTCTGCTACCTTCTGCAATTCAATTCTTACACTATTATATTGCTCTTGTATGCTCGCCTCTAACGTTTCAACCTCTTGTTGTTTTTTAGATAAGACTTCTTCTTTTTTCTCTATAGATAAAGTTTTCTTATCCAAAGTTTCTTCTTTCTGAGTAACTCTTCTTTCTAATCGTTGAACTTCATTTCTTCTCTCTCTTGATTCTTTATCAAAATCAGTTCTTAATCTATGAACTTCTTCTTTAGCTTCTAAAATAGCTTCTTTCTTCTTAGTTTCAGCTTCTTTTTGAGCTTCACCTAAAATTTTGTTAGCTTCTTCCTCAGATCTAGAGACATTTGCCAAGGCTATATTCTTTCTTGTATAAATTAAAACAAAAATCGCTACTAAACATACAATGAACGCAATAGCTACTATTAAAATAATTTGACCCGTTCCAGTCATTCTCAACACCTCCTTTGCTTATTTTATGATATATATTCGCAGTAAAATGAAAGCTCGAAAAGGTGCATATTCTATTCAATTCCATTATTATATTAAACCAGTATTCGTATTCATTTTATATTACTTTTTTATCATTGTCAAGTTTATTACTAAATAGTACAAATTTCCTTTAATCCCTATTTATAAAGAAAAAAATATTCTTTATTCCTGATAAAATTGAACTATTTACCTCCATAAAAAAGGATAAATAAAACTCTTAATGGTAAAGTTTTATTTATCCTTTATTTTATTAATGAGTTTAACTCTTATTTATTATCTTTCACTTCTTTGTCAACATTTACTTCTTTTGTAGCTTTTGCTTCTTTTGTAGCTTTTGGTTCTTTTTTAGTATTTTCTTTACCACGATTATTAATTGGAAGCGAATACTTATCTCTTATTTTATTTTCTATCTCACAACAAACTTCTGGGTTTTCTTTAAAGAAATTCTTTGAATTTTCTCTTCCTTGACCCAATCTTGTGTCTCCATAAGCAAACCAAGCTCCACTCTTTTGAACTATTTCTTCTTTAACCGCAATATCTAAAATATCACCTTCTGATGATATTCCTTCTCCATACATGATATCAAATTCAGCTTGTTTAAATGGAGG
>DAMAVY010000058.1:0-11745 GCA_032077725.1 Clostridium sp.
AAAACAATTAGATGAGACAGGAGTTGTAATATTAAAGGTTCCGCCAGAAGATGTTAATACGGATAAATTAAAGCAGAAGGTTTGTCAACAGTATGCACTAAAGGAATTTGCGGAAAATATTATACTGCTTGATACAGGACATGCAAGGTATTCGAAAATGCGATTGTTCAATAGGGGTATACATACCCCCATCTAGTTTTTTTTTACCTCATTGAAACCTACAAATACAAGATCTACTTCATCTTTCTCACCATCATAGTATATTGTGTCTACTAGTACATTTATTAAATGCTTTTGTTCCTCTTTACTTAATTTTTTAATATCTGTACATCGATTTAAAAGACTTTCCACAAAACTAATACTAAATTCTTCTTCATCACTATTAATAATATTTTTATTTATATTTTCAACCTCAGATTTTAATTTTTCTAGTTCTTCTTTATATGATTTTATTTTATTAATCAATAAGTTAGCAATGCTGTCATCTAAGGATAATTTATCAATTAAATTATTTATTTGTTTTTCCTTATCTTTAATTTGTTGTTCAAGTACGGTTTTATTAGTTTTATAATTATTAGATAAAGTAGCTTTTTTATTAGCTTTTTTAAAGTTATTTATAACTCTTTTTCTATCTTTTCCAAGGCTCTCCATTTCATTTATAACAGCAGTTTCAATCTCTTTAACATTAGTATTTCTACTTTTACATAATTCACCTTTGGAACGTTTTTTCATTGAACATACATAGTAAAATGCCTTCTCACCTGTTTTAGATGACGTATGGCCATGCTGCACTAACATATAATTTCCACAATTTTTACAGCGGAGTTTAGATGTAAGTATAGCATTATGAGTTTTGCCTAGTCTAGGAAAGGTATCTTTATTTTTATAAAATTGTTTTTGTACCTTAAGCCAGGTGTCTGCATCAATAGTTCCTTCAACAGAGCTCATTGCTGCTAACCAATTTTCTTTAGCTTGTATTCTCTTAGTTATTTTGCCATTAGAGCTAACAGATTCAGTTTTATTATAACTAAGTAGGCTATGGATTCCATCAGCTTCACCATATACGTTCCAACCATCATTTCTTAAATAGTTTAATACATTATCATTTGCCTTAACATAAACAGGATTTTGAAGTATTAGCTTTAAAGTTGTTTTTTCAAGTAGTATTCCAGACTTAGACTTAATACCTTGTTGAGTAAACCATATTTCTGTTTTATTCAAGGATCCTTCTTTTAAATATGTATCATAAATAAGCTTTACAAGTTCAAGTTCTTCAGGCTCTTTGACTAAATGAACTATTTTACGTTCTTTTCCTTCATCATCAATGTAAGTAGTATTTTCACTACTAAAGCCTAATGGCCTTCTACCGCCGCTCCATTTGCCGTTTTTAGCTAGTTCAAGCATATTATCCTTTACACGTTCAGCTATAGTTTCACGCTCTAATTGAGCGAAAACAGAGGCTATATATATCATTGCTCTACCCATGGGTGTGCTAGTGTCAAATTGTTCTTTAAGAGAAATAAAATCACATTTATTGTCTTGTAATATTTCTAATGTAGATGAAAAGTCTGCTACATTTCTACTAATACGATCTAGTCTGTAGCATATTAAAACATCGTAATTATTTATATTATTCATTAACTCTTTAAAACGAGGTCTATTTAAATTACTTCCAGTAAAACCTTCGTCCTCAAAAATATAATACTCTCTATTTTCATCATTAAACTTAGTTTCAGCATAGTCTTTGCACATTTGTATTTGATTTTCTATAGAGTCACCTTTGCCAGTGTACTTACTTTTACGTGAATATATTGCGATTTTCATAATTTACTCCTTAATGATTTTATATAAAATTATATCCCTACTAAATAAAATATTAAGTAGGGACATATAAAATTAATTTTCAACACTTTTCTATTCATTACCATCTAAGTTATTTTCTAAATCAACAATTACTTCCTCCATAGATTTATTTCTAGATTTAGCAAGTCTATTCAAGACTTCAAACCTTGAGTAAGCAGTAATCATGTTATACATATTTAATAAAAATATTTCTAGTGATTTTAGAGATGTTAACACTAAATGTAGAAGAATACTTATAACAACGCCTTTAATCAAATATGAAAACTGTATGTTTAAATTTGAATTAGAATAAAACAAATACATAATTCTCAGTGTGAATGAAATGAAAAGCAGTAGCAAAAACCATATTAAAGGTTCCATACATTTTAATAATGTTTCTTTATAAAATGACATATTTTTATTTTTTTCTTTATATAAGATTAGACAATATAATGAATCACCAGTAGCACTAGACATTACTATTGAAAATCCACCAATTAGTAACCCAATAAGTCCAACACTTATAGTAAGATTAAGATTAACAATATTCTCAAATAAAATATTAAATGATACATGCTTTATTAACAAGAAACTAATTATTAAAGTGAAAATATAAAAAAATACCGATTTTAAATATTTCATCGGGGTCATGTTGTTAGCAGCAATTATTTCCTTACATAAGCTATAAATGTTCGTATATGATTTCAAATCTGTTACTAATTTTTTAGCATTACTTGTGCTAAGTGCCATATTGTCCTCCTATTCTAGAATAAGGAACTTAAATAATCGTATAATCTGCGGAAAACATTTAAGTTCTCTTCGCTAGTCTCATTAATAATTCTTTTATGTTTAACTTGATTATATACTTCTCGAGTGTCTAATTCAACAACTACCTCTTCATCAGCATTAATGTGAATAGGAAATTTTTGTGATACATTATCAGGTGTTAATCTTATCGGTTCATTTTGCAAGTTTTTGGCTTTAAGTGTATAACTTGTTTTACCACGAGAACAATTAATTGCATTCTCAATAGCATCGTTCTCAGTGGGATGTTTTAGTTTTTGTTCGATAGATTTACTGCCAGTTTGTTCAAGCATATCTACACTATATGCAAAAAAGTTATTAAAATCAGTAGGCTCATTATTAGGTTTATAAAACTTAAAAGATACCTCTTCTATAACACTAATATTTTTAAAATAATCTTGTACAAGTTCAGGAGATTCTATTGGGATTATATTAAGTTCTGGATAAGGTAATCTTTTTTCAAGTATCTTATTTGTAAAATCTTGAATGTATTTATATTCAACTCCTTCAAATACGAGATTATTTTCAATAAAAGTTTTTTTTAGTTTATCTCTATTTAGTTTAATATATTGTCCTAAGATTTCATTTACAGTTGAGGCAAAACTACGGACATCTGGAGCTCCAGATTTATTAGGAAAGTATATAACTCTATGATTATTAAGAAGTATAATAAATGTTGAATAAGGCGCACTAGGTTTAATATCATAGTCACCAAAAAATCCTTTTTCTTTATCATAATCAGGGCTTATATCTAAAAGGGTCCTCTTTATATGTTTTCCTACTAAAGCGATATTACCATCATCTAACTTAGTAAGTTTTATATCTGCTAAATGGAATCTTGTTTTTACTTTACCATCACTCTTTGTAACTCTTATTAAGTCTTTATTATTAAAAGCTGGCCATATTATACTTTCAAAATAATCTAACATACCATATGTTGTTTTGTCATATTTAAATGTACAGTTAAAGTTGGCTATAGTTGCCAAATAAGTCTTTTTCATTTTTTACCCCCATTTATTTAATCCTATTTTTGAAACTTTAATTCTAGAAATTCTTTAAAAACTATCAAGTATAGAGCTAGGTGATTAATGATTAGTTTCTCTGCATAACATTTTTAATTTTTATTAATTATTAAAATTAAGCCTCTATAAAAATTTACTTACAATATCTTTTAGTCTATCTTGAAAGTTATATAAGTCATTAATATTATCTATATAAACTCGTTCTTGACCTTTATCATCGGTTGGAAAAATAATTGATTTCTTTGAACCAAGGGAGAGTCTACATAGCCATTTCCTTGTATTATCTTTATATAAAATAGACAAATAACGTTCAGTATCTTTATAAGTAATATCATTAATATCTATTACCTGTCTTATAATAGATTTTACAATAGCAAAAGCTTCAAGTTCTTCAGGAGTGGTGAAAATTTTACTTGTATTTAAGTCAACATCAACTGATTCATCAGCATCTACGGAAGTAGCTGCAACTTCTGTAGAACCGACCTTGAGAGTTTGTGCAAATTTAGTACTTAAGGTTTCATTTATAAACTGATTAAAGGATCTTTTTATTACTGGTAAGAATTTTTCTAATACAGCAGCAGTTTTTCTGCCTTCATAAACTTGTCCTAAAATATAATTCGCGAAGTCTTCAGATGTATCTACTAATTGTGCTTTTAAGAATTCTTTTATAAGGCTTGAATATTTTAATTCTTCAGCAGTGCTCAATATTGAATTAACATCTAAAGTATCTCTTTCAAAGTTTTTTAGATAAGAAATTTGAGTGTCGTTAAGATTAGATAAATCAACCTCAAAGAATGGCTTTTTATCCATTTTGTTAACTTCATCCAAATCAGTGTAAAAGCGATATTTAATTCCGTTGGTTAGAACACCAAAACGTGCTTTAGAAGAGTTAAAATATCTAAACAATTGAGAACCGTGTTTTTCTAAATCGTCAGTACAGGCTTTAGCCTCAATTAATAGTATAGGTTCATCATCAATTAAAACTGCATAGTCAACTTTTTCTCCCTTTTTTATCCCATAGTCAGCATCAAATTCAGGACAAAATTCTGAAGGATTGAAAACATCATAACCCAGTATTTGGAAGAATGGTAATATTAACGATTGTTTTGTTCCTTCTTCACTTTTGATTTGTTGTGAAATTTTTTCTATTCTTTCTGATAATGAATAAAGTTTTTCTTTAATTTCCATTTAAAAACCTCCAAGTAATATTTTTTAAAATTCCAATATACTATTAAATCTTTTATAAAACTCCTCCTGGAGCTCTTCTTTAGTATCAAATAATATGCTTTCATCAGTTAATTTTAAATTATATACATTAGTATATTTACATCTTCTAATGGTATAAACCCTAGTAAGATATTTTTTATCTTCGGTTTTATATTTAACTTTATCCTTTTTTAATACCTTAAATTGGGACATTTTCTTATTGCCATTTTCATCAATTACAATTATTATGGCATCATCTTGAAGAACGGAGTAATCTATATCTGATATAGGGTATATGCCATGTGAATAGAAACAATTAATATTTCTATGATAATAATCTTCTAATCTCTCAGGATACATAAAGCCAGTAACATGGAACTTATCTCCATCAATCTTCAAAATAGCACCACCTAATTCAGCTAATCTTTCATTTATCATATCAATTCCTCCAGTGATCTTAGGCTAATAGTTTTAAAAACTCATCTTCACTTATAATTTCGATAGAATATCCACCCTCTATTAATGCTAATGCTTTTTCCTCTTTGTTGCTTAAACCATCACTACCAACAATAGTTTTATCTTGAAGACCAACTACAACATAATTAGTAGATTTAGTAACTCCAGATTTTAAAATTCCACCAATATCTACAACCTTTTGCATGGCATCTTTTCTACTTAATGTAGATAATTCACCTGTAAAAACAAAATTTTTATTATAGAAAGGATGCTTTTCATCGAAGGTATCATTATCAGTAGCAATAGAAGATAATGGCACATTAAAACTGAATTTAGATTTTTTATTTGTGGGTTTTGTTTTAAAAGTTTTAACTTCTTTTACAGTTGAAAAGGTTTTCCATGATAGGCTATGTAAAAATTCAAAAAGTAATTTAAAGGAATTAGCTTTTAAAAGTTCAAATGATTTAATAACAATTTGTGCACACGCAACAGTATCTGCAAGTGCATTGTGGTGTTCATCCAAAGATATATTCAAATGGTTACATATGCAGTCTAATGTGTGCTTATCACAATTAGGATACTGTCTATTTGCAATCTGTAGTGCACATACATATTCAAATTCAGGGACGTCTATGTTATATTCTTTTAAACAAGCTTTGAGAACGGTCATATCAAAGGCTGCATTATATGCAGTTAGAAGGCTGCTTCCATCAAAGTAATGATTTATTTTCTCCCAAACTTCATTAAACTTGGGAGCAGTGGCTACATCATTTGGTGTTATACCATGAATTCCTATATTTACATCATCAAAATCTAGTGTAGGTGGTTGAATTAATGTATAAAACTTGTCTACTATTTTGTTGTTAGATACCTTCACTATTCCTATAGAGCAAGCACTATTATAATTTGCATTAGCTGTTTCAAAATCAATTGCAATAAAATCAAACTTCATTATTTATTACCCCCAATTTACCCCGATTTTAATATTTATAATTAAACATCATTTCTGAAATTTCAATTCTATTAATTCATGAGGAACATTCATAAAGCAAGCCAGTTGATCCATGCCAAATTCCTCTATATAACATTTATCTATTTCACTAAAGTTTACTAACAGCTCTGCAGCAAACTTATTGGCTTCATTTTCATGACGGCCTTTAGGAAACAGTGTATTCTCTCTTATAAAGTGTATTTCTTTTGAAGAATGTAATATAGCATGTCCAATTTCGTGGGCAAGTACAATTCTTCTTTCTTCTTCAGTAAGACTAGAGTTTATAATTATATACTTATTTCTTTTAACGTTAATATAATATCCTTTAGTATTGTCCGAGTATTCGCAAAATATTACACGCAAGTTAAGGTAACTAGCTAAAAAGAAGGGGTCCCTGGTACCATACTTTTTAACTAGGTTATTAACTCTTAAAGGTATATTCATCATAAGAACACCTACTTCTGTTTTTTCTTACCGTACTTTTCTTTATTTATTTTTTTAGATTCCCAAAATAGATCTGAAATATCCTTAAATATTTTTTCTTTATCTTCATCAGCCACTTCACCATTCATGAACATTGCTTTTGCATCTTCCATAAATGAATCATGATCTTTTAGTTCTTTTTTGGAAGGAGTTGAAGATTTAGCTGGAGTTTTATCATCAGAACTTTCATTTAATAAGTAGTCTGTGGTTACTCCCAAAGCTTTCGCTAATTTAGCAGCTATATCACCACGGGGATGTCTTTTATCGTTTTCATATCTTGATAAAGTTGCCTCCGTAATTTCTACCTTTTCAGCTAGTTCTTTTTGTTTCATGTCTAAATTTTGTCTAAGACTCAATATTTTGCTACCTATAGTCATGTGCTCAACTCCTTTCTAAATTAAATTACTTACCAATATTATAAATAATATTACATTAATGTAATAAAAAATTACCAATAATATAAAAAATATATTGACACTTACCAAATGGTAAGTTATTATAATATTACCAAATGGTAAGAGGAGGCGAAATAATGAAAGACAATTTGCTTAAGAGTAAAAGAGCTCTTAGTGGTTTTACCCAAGAAAGTATTGCCAAAGAGATAGGCATTTCTACAAAAACATATAATAGAAAAGAATTGAAGTTAGCAGATTTCACAATAGATGAAGTTATTAGTATTAGTAATTTATTGAAACTATCAGCTAAAGATATAAATTTAATTTTTTTTGACGATAACTTACCATTTGTATAAGTAAAACGGTTTAATCTAATTTTAAATCAATAGATAATTTATGTGAATGTATTAAAAATACATAAGTATTCCATAAATACCATGCAAAACTACTTGTTTATAAAATAATTGGTATTGATGGCAATTATATGAAAAATGAAAGGGGATATTAGAATGCCAGATATGTGGGCTAAAAGAGTAGAGGAGCAAAATGAAGATTTAAAGACTAAAAGTGACAAAGGTGTAAATGTTGAAATGACCGAGAAGGAATATAGCAATATGACATCTTTGGCCTTGAAAGTAGGATTTAAGAGTGTTAGTCAGCTGCTAGAAAGCTTTGTAGGTGATTTGACTGGGTGGCATACTAATGGCTCAGATGAAAGTGATTTAGCTGACCAATGGTATGATAGAGCCTTTGGGATATGGTCAGAAACATATGATTATTTTAGGCATTATATATATAACTATGATATAGACATTGATGCGGCAGCAGAAGACGAGGATTATTTTGAGGATGTTTATAATGAATACTTAGAAGATTATAAAGATAAAGATCATGATACCAAAGAAGAGTGTCTTGCAATCATAAAAGAGTTATACGAAGAAGGTGAAAATAATGTCTCAAGAAAATAGAAATATTTATCAAATTGCCAGGGAGTCCTCAGGGTTAACTCAGGAAAAGGCAGCTGAGTTAATAGACATATCCATTGAAAGTATTAGGTGTTATGAAAGTGGAAGAAGAGTTCCGCCTGATAAAGTTGTAATAAAGATGATTGAAATATATGATGCTCGATATCTTGCATATCAACATTTGAAAACGAGTGAAGAAGTTGGTCAAATTTTTTTGCCTAGTATAGAACTTAAGGATTTACCTACTGCAATTTTAAGATTGTTAAAAGAAGTAAATGACTTGATAAAATGTAAAGACGAAATTATTGAAATAACTTGTGATGGTATTATAGATGAATTTGAAATGGAACGTTGGAAGCAAATAGTTAAAGAATTTGATGATGTTCAAGATGCAATTATGACATTGAAATTTGCAAAATAATCACACATATATCAAGTTTGAATATTATGTATAGATTTAGAACTTTATGAGGTGAAGATATGTTAAAAGTTAATGTTTTTCTTCCAGAGGATACTACAGAGCTTGAAAATAAATTTGCTGACGTACTAAGTGATATTTTAATTAAAAAATTGAGTAGTAGAGAGATTGATATGCTAATAGAAGCATTAGAAACTACAGATATTCCATTTTAATTGCATTAGTTTTTAGCGAATTTCAACTTCACAAAAAAAGTTTAGTAAACAAATGGGGGAATAAAATTGAGTAAAAATGAGATTATAACTTATTTAAGTTGTATTAAAGATATAAGTGTAAAGGAAGATTTGACCTGTGATATTATGGCCTTAGATATAGCACTTAAGGCCATAATAGCACTTGATGAGATTAAAAAGAACCTAGTGCAAATAGAAGCACCCAATGATGGAGATAGCTATATAGATGAATCTTTAAAAGTTATTAACAATGTATTCAAGGATTGTGAGTAAAACGTAAGATATAAACGAGGAAGGGGGATATTATGAAACATACAATTATGGGATTTCAGCAAGAAAAGCTTATAGAGCTAGGGCTTGATATACAAGATGCTGCTATACTTAGGTATTTTATAGACTTCAAGAATACTGACGCCATGAAGGCAGAGATAAAAGAGGACAAAGTATACTATTGGGTTGTTTATGAAGCGGTAGAAGCTGAATTACCTATGCTAGGACTACAAAAACGAGCAATTATGAAAAGGTTTCTTAAACTTAGAGATGTAGGAGTGCTTACACATTATACAAAGAAAACTGGAGGTACTTATAGTTTCTTTGGAATAGGTGAAAGATATTTAGAACTTATAACAAGTACAAAAATAAAAAATGTTTCAAGTTCTTCTTCCCAAAACAATGAACCGGAGGGTGTGCTTTTAGAAGCACAGGGGTGTGCATTAGAAAGCATAGAGGGTGTGTCTGAAAAAGCACAAGGGTGTGCCTCTGGAAGCACAACAAATAATCCTTCTACTAAAAGATCTATTATTAATATTGTCGAGAAAAAAAATCTCGACGATAATGTTAAAAAAATTATTGATTATTTAAATAAAAAAACCGGTAAAAATTTTAAAGCTAATACTAATGCAACTCTAAAATTAATTAAAGCAAGACTAAAAGAAGGATTCACCATAGAAGATTTTGAGAGGGTAGTTGATAATATGGCGGCTGAATGGACAGGCACTAAATGGGAAAAGTATTTAGTACCTACAACCTTATTTGCCGGAAAATTTGAAACATATTTAAATCTAGTAAAAGTTAAGGACAAAAAGATTAATGCAGAACACAAAGAGCCTAGTAAACCTATAAAAGTAATTTGGGAGGAAATGTAGATGGATAGAGTTATGCCAAACAATGTACAAGCTGAGCAGGTAGTTCTTGGAGCTATCATAAACGATAAGGAAAAGCTTGTAGAGGCTATGGATTTATTAATATCAGAAGACTTTTATAATACCAGACATGAAAACATATATAGAGCTATTACAATACTTGCAAGAAAAGAAATTAATGTGGACCTAGTAACCCTAACCAATGAAATTAAATCTAAAGATAACCTTGAAAAATGTGGAGGAATAACCTACATAACTCAATTGAGTAGCTCTGTGGGTTTTGGAGAAAATTTTCGACATCACGTAAATATAATACAAGAAAAATCTGAACGAAGAAAGCTTATAAGAGCAGGTATGAAACTAATAGAGAATACTTATGAAGATAAGCCTTTGGAGCAGGTAACAGTATTAATGGAAAGCGCAATAGACCAGATAAATGACAAGAATAAAGATGGTGAAATGATTAGTATAGGTGATGCTTTGCAAGATGCCATCACTGAAATAGAAGATAAGTATAAAAATGGTGGAAAGATAATTGGTAAAACCACTGGCTTTAGACAACTGGATAGAGTCTTAAATGGACTTCAAAGGGGAGATTTTATAGTGGTAGCAGCAAGGCCATCCATGGGGAAGACAGCTTTTGCATTAAACATTGGACAATATGCTTCCAAAGAAGGGAATGTGGGTATTTTTTCATTAGAAATGCCTAAAGGCCAATTGATGCAAAGATTACTTTCAGCGAAATGTTTAATTAATTTCGATAATATCAAAACAGGAAAATTGAAGGATGAAGAATTTGTTAGAATGTCTCAAGGTGCCGGAGATTTGGCTAATAGAGAAATTTTCATTGATGACAATTCAACTTCTCTCAATGATATAAAAGCTAGGTGCAGAAGTATTAAAAAGAAACATGGCCTCGATGTAGTTATTATTGACTATTTACAGCTTATCGAAACGAATGAAAAGACTTATTCTAGGGAGCAGGAAATAGCAAAAATATCTAGAGAACTTAAGAAATTGGCTAAGAAATTGGGTGTTACAGTAATTGTTTTATCTCAATTGTCTCGTGCTCCAGAGCAAAGAGCCGACCATAGACCAATGCTTTCAGACCTTAGAGAATCAGGAGCAATAGAACAGGATGCAGATGTAGTTATGTTTCTATATCGTGATGAATACTATGATCCTGATAGTAACGATAGGGGAATTGCAGAGGCTATAATCGGTAAAAACAGAAATGGAGAAGTAAAAACCTTAAAATTTGCATGGCGCGGTGAATATCAGAGATTCGCAGAATTAGCTAGTAAATAAAGAAAGGTGGAATTCAAATGAACAAGGTTGTATTAATTGGAAGACTAACAAAGGATCCTGAGCTTAAATTTACACCTGGTACAGGAACTGCTGTAACTACATTTACGATTGCAGTTAATAGAAGGTTTAAGAGGGAAGGTCAACCAGAGGCGGATTTTATACCTGTAGTAGTATGGGGTAAACAAGCTGAAAGTACTGCAAATTACATGAGGAAAGGTAAACTTTTAAGTGTTGCTGGAAGAATTGAAACAAGATTTTATGAAGCCAAAGAAGGTGGAAGAAGATATGTTACTGAAGTGTTAGCTGATGATGTAAGTTTTCTCGAATGGAGCAGTAACAAAAAAGAAGATGGACAAGCAGATATGACTGAAATTGATGATGGTGAGGATATGCCATTTTAGAAAAAGAGATGAATAATCTGTAGGTAAGGCGAAGCAGACAATAAAATATGATCTTTGAAAACTGAATAGTATGGTATTT
>DAMAVY010000059.1:0-11736 GCA_032077725.1 Clostridium sp.
CATATTGAATGATTGTCTTATTATATTAAAAAATAGCTTTTCATCCGCAACTTGAACTCTAGGCTTATCTAATTTATCTAATCTTATTACTATAGAATCAACTTTAGGTGACGGAATAAAGCATCTTGGAGACACATCTCTAATTATCTTACTATTACAGTAATATTGTACAAGGAATGTAAATGCTCCATACTCCTTAGTACATGGCTGCCCATTTATTCTCTCCGCAACTTCCTTTTGAATCATGATAGTTATAGACTTTATATTAAAATTGTCATTTAAAAGATATGCAATTATTGGTGTAGTCACATAATAAGGAAGATTAGCAACTACTTTAACATTTTTTTCTTCTCCAATAAGTTCTTTAAAATCTACTTTTAAAGCATCTTTATGTATTAGATCAAAATTCTCATAATTAGCTAGTTCTTTTTCTAATATAGGTATTAATTTTGAATCTAGCTCTATGCTAGTAACTCGACCTGCTCTTTTTAATAACTCTTTAGTCAAAGTCCCAACCCCTGGACCTATTTCTATAACATAATCATCCTTTGTTATTTCTGCTCCATCTACAATATCTTCAAGAACTGAATTATCAATTAAAAAGTTTTGTCCAAGACCTTTATTAAACCTGAAATTATATTTTTCTACCAATTCTTTTGTATTCAATACGTCCATTCTAATTCTCCTTATCTACCTTCTTCATAGCTTCCACAAATTCTTCTTTTGTTATTCCGTAATTATTTAATCTAGTTAATAGTTGATTTGTATTACTATATCCTATACCTAATTCTCTACCAAGTGCGTCCCTTCTTTTTTTAGCATCTTTATCTGCAGTAAGTTTAAAGAAATGCATATCTTGTATAGTAAATTCACTTCTAGGTTCTTTAACTTGACACTTAGCACCATTAAGTGCTCTAATGATAGTCTCTGGAGATGCATTCTCAACGCCTATATCATCACCTTTACGTCCTTCACTTTGAGTTATATATGCATGTTTTATATTAGGTACTCGCTTTGATATAATTCTTCTTATCTTTTCCCCAGCAAAATCGGGATCTGTTAGAACTATTACTCCTTGCCTTTTATTAGCTTCTTTTATTTTTTCTATAGTCTTGCTATTTATACCAAATCCACTAACTGAAATTACTTCAGCTTCAACAGCTCTTTTTACCGCTGTCACATCATCTCTTCCTTCAACAACTATTACTTCTTTAATCATATGATCCTCCATTATTACTAAACTCTATAAGTGATGCTCCAAATTTTATATTTGGGTAGCAGAACTTACTCCACCAGCGCATGTGAGTCAAGTTTCCTTAATTATTATGTACTTTGAAAATAAATTTTATATGCAATTTAAAATTTTTAAGTGTACTGTAATTATATCATAGCGTCTTTGTTTTTATACAAAATTTCTGTGTAAAGAAAAAATAGGAGCATTTGCCCCTATTTCAAAATATAAACATTAACCTGTTTTCTTCCCCAGTTAACAGCTTCTGCATAGCTATTAAAGTACACATCTACTTTATTACCTATTACTGCTCCCCCGGTATCCTCTGCAATGGCAAGTCCATATCCTTCGATATAAAGCTTTGTTCCCAGTGGAATTACTCTTGGGTCTACAGCCACAGTGCTGTATCCATCTGGATTACGTCTAACACTTGTACCTGTTGCTGTTGTAGTATTCGAGCCCCCATTATTAGAAGTATATGCAGTGGATGTGCAACATATCACGCTGGAATATGCAAATTCTTCTCCATTACCACCACGGGATGGTTTAACCATAGCCAAAGTTCCTATATCCACTATTTGGTTTATAGGATCTTTACTAACTGTTTCTTCTACAACTCTTCTATTAACTTCTTTACCATTCTCATACACAACCTCTGTTGTGATAGTTCGCTCTCCATTAGAGCCATCTTGAACTACTTGTTCTGTGCCAAGTTTTAGTTCATCGTTATTTTTTGTCTCTGTTTCAAATGCAATTTCTTGAACATCAGTTACAAGTTCTTTGTTCACTCTCGTAACTTCAACCTTCAATCCAGCAGTTAACTTTTCATCTATAGATGGATTTATCTTGTCCTCTTGGCTTACTTCTATATTCTCAGCTTTAAGCATATCTTTTATTGTTTTTTCTGCTGAGTTTATTGATAAGTTATTACCATCTACAATGACCTCTACGTTTACCGCCTTATTGATATAAATTATTTCACCGTCACTAACTTTGCTGTCAAGTGCTACAGATATTTTATCCTTCTGAGCAACTGTTATGCCGTTGTTTGCAAGTATTGTTTCTAAGTTTTTTGATAGTGTAGTTATTTCTACTTTCTGTCCATCAATTACTACATCTATGGTCTTCCTTAAACTCAAGATTGTAATTGTGGTACTTAATAGAATTAATACAACAACGAACACCGTCTTTGGCCAAATCGAAAAATTATTTTTCAATTTATCTTTGAATTTCTTAATCATAAAGATTACCTCCCTCAGACAAGAGTACTGTGCTATTATATATTAGATAATATTTTATGTCAAATTTAGCACTCTAATCATTGAATTGACTGAACTTAATGCATATTATGCATATATAATAATAATTAAAATGATAGCTTTAATGTTTAAAAGTTTCAGTCGTTTCTCGGTGATACGTATGGTTTAATACTATACATATGCAAATCCTATTTCAATTATTCTCCAGATATTTTTACTTGCTTTTTCTAAAAACCTATAACTAAATGTCCATGTATAAAAATTTATATTTCTCATTATAACTCATTATTTTAAATTAAACAAGTTTTTTGTGTTAAATATTGTAACTTCTTCAATTTCATTCCTAGTTTTCCCTGTAACTTCTGAAATTGCATCCATAATAAAACTTATATAGTTTGATTGATTTCGCTTTCCTCTGTGAGGTGTTGGTGCCATATATGGACAATCTGTCTCCACTAATAGTCTATCTAAAGGGAGTTCTTTAACAACCTCTTTTATCACCCTAGAATTTTTAAAAGTAATAACTCCGGTAACTCCTATATAATACCCAAGTTTTAAACACTCTTTAGAAAAGAAAGCACTTCCTGAAAAACAGTGTACAACACCTCTTACTCCAGGGAATTCTTTTAATATCTCTAAAGTATCTCCATGAGCTTCTCTATCATGAATTATTACTGGTAAATTGAACTCTCTTGCTATATTCATTTGAGCTCTAAAAACTTCCCTTTGAACTTCCCTTGGAGGATTTTCCTCCCAGTAATAATCAAGTCCTATTTCACCTATTGCAACTATCTTTTTATCTGCTGCTAGTTCACAAATTCGTTTCTTTACATTTTCATTAAATTCATCAGCATTTTCCGGATGAATCCCTGCTGCAGCATACACAAAGTCATGCTCTTCAGCAAGTTTTACAGACATTTCAAGGCCCTTTAAGCTAGAACCACAATTAATTACTCCTATAACCCCAGCCTCTTTAATTTCTTTTAAAACCTGTTCTCTATCTTCATCAAAATCTTCATCATCATAATGAGCGTGTGAATCAAAAATCATATTATCCCAACTTTCATAAATTCATCTTATTTACATACAGTTACCATTTAGTCCTATATTTAGTTTTTCAAAGGTTACCTAATCTTTATAATGTTGTACTAAAAACATCCATCTCATAGATTAAGTTACTTTTAAGTATGAGCTCAACTAAATTCAGCTGTGGTTTATAACTCCACATAATAAACATCATTTCTCTATATTATATCTTAAAATGCTTATTCATTGTAGCTATCAGCACCTTAGAAATTAATTCTTTTTATATGCATGCTCAATAGTTTATCCATATATTACTAATTTTACTCACCATGTTCAAGATATAGCCATAATCTTCTATAGTTTATATTATGTTATACTTGTATTATGGTATACTTTTATAGTGATATTTAAACTATTAACAGTATATCTTTCAATTTGAAGGAGGGTAATTTTATGATTTTTGATAGTCATATTCATACTTGTTTTTCTACTGATTCTAACATGAAAATTACTGATGCTATTAGTACTGCAACTAAACACAATGTTGGTTTAGTTATTACTGAGCATATGGATTTAAATTATCCTAAAGAAGTTGGATTTCGTTTTAATGTAGATGATTACTTTGAAAAGTATGGAAAATTCAGAAGCGATGGTTTATTACTTGGTATAGAAGTTGGAATGTCATTAAGCTATAAAGAGGTTAATGAAAAACTAATTAATTCCTATGACTTTGACCAAGTTATAGGTTCTCAACACACAATGAGTAATAAAGCCATTGACCACCCTGATATTTATAGATGTTTGTCCTATGATAAAGTGTTAGAAAACTATTTTAAAGAAATATCTGATTGCCTAGTAGCTCACCCTTACATAGATACCTTAGGTCATATAGATTATATTTCTAGATACGCGCCTGTAAATGACAGTGAAATTTATTATGGTAAATATTACGACTTAATTGACTACACTATTAATACTTGTATAGAAACTAACACAGCTATGGAAATTAACACTCGTAGAATACAAAATAAGGTAGCCTTTGACAATCTAAAAAAAATATATAGTAGATATAGAGAATTAGGTGGAGAATATGTAACTATAGGTTCTGATTCTCACACCACTGCTGCCATAAGTAGTAACTTCAAAGAAGCTCTTTTATTATGTGAATTATGCAATGTTAAACCTATATATTTTAAAAACAGAAAGCCTGAATTCTTTTAGAGTTTAGGCTTTCTGTTTTACTACTTTATAACTTCACCTTTAACTTTTACTCTTCCTCCATCTGGACATGAAAGTTGAAACTCCTTTCTACGTTCATCTCCAAAATCTAAATCTCCCCCATTAAGTAAAGTATATACACTTGGATAGATATTTTGCCATAACTCATGGCAAATTGGTGGACAAGTATCTTCTACATCATAAATATCTCCTTTTTTATGATATCCTCCCCTACATTTACTTTCTAAAATTGTTATTCTTACCTTCCCCATATAAATCTCCTTAAATTTCATATTTATTTAAATTATACCATTAAGAAAGCTACACCCAAAAGATGTAGCTTTAAAAATTCAATTTATTTATCGTTATATAATTTCCCTTGATTAACGTACTATTGAGCCAGATTCGATATTACCTGGATCTACAACACAGAGTTTTGAATCATCATCAGTTGCTGCTGAAAGAATCATACCCTCAGATAATTCACCTCTTAAAGTAACAGCCTTAAGATTTGCAACAAGAACTACATTTTTACCAATTAAATCTTCAGGTTTACAGTGCATTGCAATTCCTGATACAACTTGACGAATTTCTCCACCCATGTCTACTTTAAATTTTAAAAGTTTCTTAGATTTTTTTACAGGTTCACATTCTAAAACCTTAACTACTCTAAGATCAATTTTTTCAAAGTCATCTATAGTAATTTCCTCTTTGATTGGAGTTATTTCTTTTTTCTCTGCGGCTTTTCTTTGCTCTTCTTCAATTTTCTCAGCTTCTTTTACAATGACTTCCACATCAATTCTTGGAAAAATTGACTCGCCTCTATTAACCTTTGTACCTGCCACAGTTCCATCAAAGGAAACTAAGCTTTCTAATGATACATTTTGAGTATTTATTTGTTCATTAATCTTGTCACTAGTTGCTGGCATAAATGGAGCAATGAGTCCAGATATAATTCTTAAGCTTTCACATAAGTTATATAATACTGTAGCAAGTCTCCCCTTCTGAGTTTCATCCTTACCAAGAATCCAAGGTGTAGTCTCATCTACATATTTATTTGTTCTTCTAATTAGATTCCAAATTTGACCTAATGCATCTGAAACTCTTAACTCATCCATTTTATTATCCACTAGTTTCGGAGTAGCTAAAGCTAAAGAAATAAGTTCCTCATCCACAGCTTCCTTTACATCTGGTGCTGGAATTACTCCATCAAAGTATTTTCCAACCATGGTAACTGTTCTAGATACAAGATTTCCTAAAGTATTTGCTAAGTCTGAATTAACTCTCTCAGCCACAAGTTCCCAAGTAATAACTCCATCATTATCAAATGGCATTTCGTGAAGCACAAAGTAACGAACTGCATCAACCCCAAAGAATTTAACTAGGTCATCTGCATATATTACATTTCCCTTTGACTTACTCATCTTGCCATCACCTTGTAATAACCATGGATGACCAAATATCTGCTTTGGTAGTGGAATATCAAGTGCCATTAACATAATTGGCCAATAAATTGTATGAAAACGCAAAATATCCTTGCCTATTAAATGCAAATCAGCTGGCCAATATTTTGTATATTTTTCATCACTATTTCCATCTATGTCATATCCAAGTCCAGTTATATAGTTTGAAAGTGCATCAATCCAAACATATACAACATGCTTATTATCAAAATCAACAGGAATACCCCATTTAAAAGAAGTTCTAGATACACATAAATCCTGAAGTCCAGGGAGTAAGAAATTATTCATCATCTCATTCTTACGTGACTCTGGTTGTATGAATTCTGGATGTGTATTAATATGCTGGATTAATCTATCAGTGTATTTGCCAAGCTTTAAGAAGTATGCCTCTTCCTTTGCAGGCTCTACATCCCTACCACAATCCGGGCACTTTCCATCTTTAAGCTGTGAAGCTGTAAAGAATGATTCACAAGGGGTACAATACATTCCCTCATACTCACCCTTATATATATCTCCCTTTTCATATAACTTCTTGAAAATCTTTTGAACCTGCTTTTCATGGTCAGCATCAGTGGTTCTTACAAATTTATCATAAGAAGTATTCATTAAATCCCAAATATCCTTAATCTGACCTGCAACTCCATCTACAAATTCCTTAGGGGTAATATTTGCTTCTGCTGCCTTTATTTCAATTTTTTGTCCATGTTCGTCTGTTCCTGTTTGGAAACGAACATCATAACCTGCTAATCTCTTATAACGAGCAATACTATCAGCTAAAACTGCTTCATAGGTATTTCCTATATGTGGTTTTCCTGATGTATATGCTATTGCTGTGGTAATATAATATGGTTTTTTTGACATCTTTCTTCCTCCTATGTGTTTATTATTTGAAATTAAAAAAGCCCCTATGCAGAAAATTTCCACATAGAGACGTCATATACGCGTTACCACTCTAATTTATACTTATTTCACAATAAGCACCTCAATAAGTAACTCCAGCAATGCTTTCATTACCCAGTCATATATGGGTGACTTCCCTATTTCCCTTGGTATTACTACTTCGAAAAATCTGCTCCAAGACCATATTCCTAAACTTCCTTTTCGCTAGCTTTCACCTACCCTAGCTCTCTTTAGAAAATTTCCTTTAGTACTCTTCTTTTCATAGCATTGAATATTAATATTAATTTAATAATAATACTATAATTATTCTATGTCAACTCTAACATTTTGCCTTGCAAAATTAATAGAGAATTGAAAATGTAGAATTGAGAATTCGGGATAATTGATAATACAGAATAGAAAATTGTTTGTAAACTTTGGGTCCTTAATCTTATTCTTAATAGAGCTAAATTTTAGTTATATTAAATCCAATCATTTATATAACCAACCCCCGCAAACCCGCATAGATAAAACAACTTTTTAACTTTTTAACTTTTTATAATTTTGCCATTTTATAATTTTAACATTATAACATTTTATAAAAGTGGCTTTTAAAAGTTTGTAATTTAACCAATGCTCAATAATCAAACTCTACGCTCTCAATTCTCAATTCTCAATTAAATTCTATTTCATCAAAAAAGCAGCTAAGTTAACTGCAAATAGCACAGCACAAAAATCTACTATAAGTGCTACCCATAAACTATGTCTTATCTTCTTAATACCCACTGCTCCAAAATACACAGTTAGAGTGTAAAATATTGTCTCAGTTCCACCCATGATTATAGATGACAAGAATCCTAGATAGGAATCTGGTCCATAGGTTTTTACTAGATCAGTATAGACCCCTATAGCCCCACTCCCTGAAAGAGGCTTAATAAATATTAATGGTACAATCTCTGGAGGTATTCCTACCACGTTCACCGCTGGCTTTATTAATTTTATAAGATAATTCATAGCTCCTGAAGCTTTAAAACAGTTTACCGCTATAAGCATAGCCAAAAGATAAGGAAAAATTCTTACGCAAACATTTATACCATCCTTAGCCCCTTCTACAAAACATTCATAAACCTTAACCTTTTTTATAACTCCATACAGTACAACTCCGCATATTATTATTGGAATTATCCCTTTTATAACGTAACTAAACATTAAGTGACACCCCTCCACTAAAAGTATTTTCGTAAAAATTTACAAAGAATAATTCCAAGCAATGATGCAAATGTTGTTGTACAAAGAGCTGGAATTATTATAGCGCCTGGATTACTTGAGTTTACTGCAGCTCTAATAGAAACTACTGTAGTAGGTACAAATTGAATACATGCAGCGTTTAAAACCAAAAACAACACCATATCATTACTGGCAGTATCCTTACCTCCATTTATCCTGTCCATTTCTTCCATAGCTTTTATACCAAAGGGAGTTGCTGCATTTGAAAGTCCAAACATATTTGCAGTTAAGTTCATTACAATGGCACCTAAGGCCTTATCATCTCTCCCTGCTTCCTTAAATATTTTTCTTAAAATTGGCTTTAATAATCTAGCTAATTTATCAGTGAGTCCACTTTTCTCTGCAATTTTCATAACTCCACACCAAAGACACATCATTCCAAGTAGTTCTATGACAAGCTCCACAGTATCAGCAGTAGTAGAAACTATTGTCTTTGATAATACCTCTCCATTTCCTAATATTAGCCCAAATATTATCCCAATAAATAAGATTCCAAACCAAATTATATTAATCATACAAGTTCTCCCCTATACTCCAATTGAAATATACATTTCTACAACATGTATATGTTATAAGGCTGTCCATTATTTTATTTTATGCAAATTTATAAAATCACGTATTTATTACATAAATCTAAAATTTTAGGCAAAACTATTAAAAAGTATATTTTAGGAGGACATATTATGGATTTAAATGAAATAAAAGAAATGAAATCACAAAATGGCGGTGCCACAGGCTACTATAACAATAGAGAAATCTATATTAGAAAAATTTATGATGATACTGGTCTTGTTGAAGTTGTTGATTTAGCAAATGGAGATATGTATTCTCTTCACACTAGCAAAATTGGTAAGTCCGATAATAATCTCTCAAATTCTCTTTATTAAAATTTATAGTTGAAATTAAATCTTCTGAGTGATAACATTCAAGATATAAATTAAATAAACAATTAAAGGAGATTTTTTATGAATGAAACTAGTTTAAAGCATGCACAAAAGGAAATTGACGAAGCACTTTCTACTATTGAAAAATTAGAAGAAAACATTAAATTAAATTCCGCATCAGATGAAATGATAAAAGAAAACTTTATTTCTCTTGCTAAAAAAGTTCAAGAAATCGAAACCGTCCTTAAAGATGAGGGTATTCTGTAAACATCCTTACATAATAAAAGAGTATAATCTTACTATAATTTTAGTAAGGTTATACTCTTTTTTAATATAATAACTTTCTCAATCTACATCACATTGGGTTCCGTAAACCCTCTTCCCATAACTTCTCTAACATCACTTATTGTAATGAATGCTTCACCATCAACTTCTCTTACAATTTTTTGAAGTTCAATTAACTCTTCTTTAGAACACACTACATATAATATATCTTTACTCTCTCCAGTATATACACCTCTGCCATTTATACTGGTAATTCCTCTATTTATATGCTTCATTAACTCCTCTGCAATTTTATCAGATTTGTTTGAAATTATCTGCACTCCCTTTGAGAAATTAACCCCGTCTACTAATGCATTTATAACCTTAGAAACTATAAATATAGAAATTAATGCATACATAGCCTTTTCTACTCCAAATATAAATAGACCTAATACTACTATAGTTCCATCTATACACAACATTATTTGGTTTATAGGCACTTTCTTTAGATAATGTTTTATACTTACTGCAAGCAAGTCAGTCCCACCTGTTGATGCAGATGATCTTAATACAAGTCCAACTCCTACTCCAAGACAAACCCCGCCAAAAACACTAGCTATTAATAAGTCTGATTGCACAGGTGGAATAAAACTGGTATACCAAAATGCAATAGAAACATAAATAGCTCCAAATATAGATTTACCTACAAATTCCTTGCCTTTTGTCTTCAAACCTAATAACAATAAAGGTATATTAGCTACTATATTTGTAAGCCACAATGGAATATTAAATAAATGTTGTAATACGATAGCAATTCCAGATATGCCACCTGTAACTAACTGTTGAGGGGCATAATAAACATTTACGCCTATAGCAACTATTGTTATTCCTAACATTATTCTTAAGTAATTTTTTACTTCTGCTTTTTTTAAAAATTTCTTCATTTCTGCCTCCTAGTTGTTTTGTGCTACACTAATTATATTTATGTCTACTATTGTTTTATAGCACATATTGTAGTGTGTTGCAAACCCTAATTAAAATTATATTTTTTCTTAAGTTTAATAAAATTATATTTACAAATTATATGTGTTTAATTATTATATATTGTGCTAGAATTAAGTATTATATATTGCGCTAAATTTAAATATCATAGTAAGGAGTACTTATGGACAGTTATGCTATTATAACCAATATTGTAAACTCTATATTTACATTAAATATAATTTTTGCCATAGTTGTAATTATTTTCGAAAGAAGAGATGCTCACAATACATGGACTTGGCTTACCATAATGTTGTTTGTTCCATTTCTTGGTTTTATATTATATTTATTCTTTGGTCAAAATTTACGTCGTAAAAAGTTCTTCATTCTTAAAAAAGAAGAAGAATCTGTTTTACTACAATTTTCTGATGAACAAAAACGGCTTGTAAATGATGAATATACTATACGTCACCATCCCTTGTTGAAAGAATATCACGATGTAATTAATTTAAACCTATCAAGTGATAATTTTATTGTTACAAACAATAACAAAGTAGATATTCTTAACAATGGAGATGAAAAATTTCCAATATTAATAGATTGCATTAAAAATGCTGAAAAATTTATTCATATACAATATTATATTTTTAAAGATGACAACTTAGGAACTAAAGTATTGGATCTTCTTATAGAAAAAGCTAAAGAAGGCGTTGAAGTTAAACTACTTTATGACGGAATGGGTTGTCTACATAACAAAAGACATTTCTTTGATCCTTTAGTCGCTGCTGGTGGGGAAGTATCTTGTTTTTTTCCACCATTTATGCCTTACATAAACATAAGAATAAATTATAGAAATCACCGTAAAATATGTGTTATAGATGGTAATCATGGATTTGTTGGTGGTCTAAATGTTGGCGATGAATACCTAGGTCTATCTAAAAAATTTGGCTTCTGGAGAGATACTCATTTACATCTTCAAGGAGATTCTGTTAATTATCTAGAAATAAGATTTCTAATGGATTGGCGATTTGCCAGCAACAAAGACTTTATAATAGATAGCAAATATTTCCCTAAAAAACAGTACCTAGATAATATTGCTGTTCAAATAATTTCTAGCGGTCCAGATTCTGAATGGTGTTCTATTAGAAACACCTATCTTAAACTAATTAGCAAAGCTGAAAAGTCAGTATATATTGAAACACCATATTTTATACCTGATGAAAGCATTTTAACAGCTCTTAAGA
>DAMAVY010000060.1:0-11643 GCA_032077725.1 Clostridium sp.
ATTTATTTCATTAAGTTATTCAAATTATACGGTAAAGAAGTGGTAATGAAAGAATTAATAAACAAAAAAGTTATAAATTCATATTTTAGGAGGAAAAGAAATTGGAAGAAAAAGTATTAGAGATATTTGAAGAAGTAACAGGAACAGATGAGATAAGAGAAGATTTAGATTTAGATTTATTTGAATCTGGGTTATTAGATTCATTAGGAATTATAGAAGTTCTATTAAAGATAGAAGAAGTCTTTGGGTTAAAGCTTCAACCAACAGATTTAGAAAGAAAAGATATGGCTACAACTAACAACTTAGTAGCATTTTTAAGTAGCAGAGTTTAATATTTATTCTCAAAGTAATATAAAATAAGTATATAGGGATGCTAAAAGTAGAGTGAATTTTTAGCATCCTCTATTTTTATATTTATTTACAATCCTTAATTAGGTAGAACATAGACATTAAATAGGATATAATATATTTTATAGATAATTTTAAAATATCATGGCATTATTAGGTTATATATTATTGCGTAAATTAAGTGTAAAAAACAAATAATATAATATAAAAAGATAAAGAAGGAAGTGCGACAAATGAATTATATATCAGAAAAAGCGACTATCGGAGAAAATGTTAAAATAGGAAAGTTTACAGTTGTTGAAGACAATGTAGTTATCGGTGACAATTGTGTTATAGGACATAATGTGGTTATTCACGAAGATACAATAGTAAAAGAAAATGTAAGAATAGATGATAATTCCGTTATAGGCAAAACTCCGATGAGAGGAGTAAATAGTATATTTAAGGATGAAGAGAAGCTTCCTAACTGTGTTATTGGAGAAGGATGCTTAATTGGAGCTACAACTATAATTTACAGGGGCGCTACTATAGGCGATAAAACCTTGATCGCAGATATGGCAACTATTAGAGAAAATGTTACTATAGGCGATAGAACAGTTATAGGAAGAGGTTCTACTGTAGAAAACTTCTGCACTGTAGGTTCAAATTGTAAGATTCAAACTAATGTATATTTAACTGCATATTCAACAGTTGAAGATTATGTTTTCATTGCTCCTTGTGTTGTAACATCTAATGATAACTATGCAGCTCGTTCAAAAGAGAGATTTGGTAAATTCAAAGGTGTTACTGTTAAAAATGGTGGAAGAATAGGTGCAGGTACCGTGGTTCTTCCAGGTAAAGTTATAGGTGAAGAAGGTTTTGTAGCAGCAGGGGCTGTAGTAACAAAGGATGTACCAGCTAAAAAGATTGTTATAGGAAGTCCTGCTAGAGTTTTAAGAGATGTTCCAGAAGATCAACTATTAGAAAATCAATAGGAGAATCAAATAATATGAATAAGTTAAAATCAGGGGTTGATGGCGTTTTAAGTAAGGTTAAAAATAATATTTTACTTAGAAAATTCTTATCTTTTTCTATAGGTAATTGGGTGGTTTTAGTTATTGGACTTATATCAACTCCTCTTATAACTCGTATAATAAACCCTACGGAATATGGTAAATTTGGAATGCTAAATTTATATTCTAGCATTTTGTTGTTATTAATAACCTGTGGACTCGACCAAGCATATGTAAGGTTTTTCTACCAAGAGGAAGAGAAAAATAGAAATAAACTTCTCCTGGAAAGCATAAAGATACCTATAATAATTAATGTAGTATTAGTTTTTGTAATATTGATCTTTAGAGTACCTATCTCAAGGTATATTATACATGAATATAACTTAAATTTTATAATACTACTAATAGTTAATGCAATTTCTTTGACATTCAATAGATTTACACTTTTAACCGTTAGAATGAAGCAAAAGGGTAAATTATACTCCCTTTTGCAGATAGTTCAAAAGGTTACATATTTGGTAACTATAGGTTTGTTTTTCTTTATGTATAGTGATAGCTTTATGACACTTGCCCTTGCTACCTTAGCTTCTAATGTAATCATTGCTTTAATAGCTTTTTACACTGAAAGGGATACTTGGGGATTTAAAGGAACAAAGGAAATAAAGTTAAAAAATTCCAGGAATCAAATTATAAAATATGGAGTTCCCCTAGCCTTTAATGGTTTTATTATATGGATGTTCCAATCAGCAGATAAGACAGCAATAAGTCGATATGGAAGCCTAGCAGATGTAGGTGTATATAATTCTGCCATGAGTATAATTTCAATATTAAACATATTACAATCTTCATTTAACAACTTTTGGGTACCAGTTTCCTTTGAAAAGTATGAAAAAAAGCCAGAGGATGTTAGGTTTTTCTCTAATATAAACGAGATAGTTACCATTTCCATGTTTGTTGTTGGAATTGGAGTAATATTATTTAAGGATGTAATTGTTATGCTCCTAGGTTCTGAGTACAGAAGTGCAACTTTTATCATGCCATTTTTAATATTTATGCCTGTGTTATATACTATGTCTGAAGTATCGGTAGTCGGTATTAACTTTAAGAATAAACCTAAATATCATGTAGTCATAGCTACCATGGCATGCATAGTAAATGTAATAGGCTGTAATATCTTAGTTCCAATAATTGGAGCTAAGGGTGCAGCTATTTCTACTGGACTTTCCTATATAGTATTTTATTATGGAAGAACCTTAATATCTAAAAGGCTATATAAGGTAGATTACCAGTTAGGAAGAACGACTTTAGTTATAGTAGCTATGGTAATTCTAGCCACATACTCAAGCTTTTATAGCTTTACAATAATCACGGCTATATTAGGAATTTTAAATTTCTCATTAATAGGATTTTTATATAGAAAGACAATTATGGAATTAATGGCTAAGGTAAAAAAGATTATATAAAAATTAGTATTATATATGCTTAAATATGATTTAGGAGACGGCATTAAGCGAAAGGTTTAAATGGAAAGGGGTAAATTGATGAGTTACAAAAATAAATATAATTTATGGATTACTTCATCAAGTATTGATGAAGAAACAAAGGAAGAGTTAAAAAGTATTGAAGCTGAAAAAGAACTTGAGGATAGATTTTATAAGGATTTAGAATTTGGTACAGGTGGGCTTAGAGGAGTTATAGGAGCAGGAAGCAACAGACTTAATATTTATACTGTAGGAAAAGCAACTCAAGGGTTTGCAAACTACTTAAATAATCATTATGAAAATCCTAGAGTAGCTATAGCTTATGATTCTCGTCATATGTCCAGAGAATTTTCAGAATACACAGCTAGAGTTTTAGCTGCAAATAATGTAATCGTATATTTATATGATAAACTTACCCCTACACCAATGCTTTCTTATGCGGTAAGAGAATTAAAGTGCCAAGGAGGAATTGTAATTACTGCTTCACATAATCCTAAGGAATATAACGGTTATAAGGTTTATGATAGCAATGGATGTCAAGTTACGGATGTTCCAGCCAGTGAGATTATAGCTTTCGTAAATAATGTAGCTTCCTTTGAAGACGTTTTAGTAATGGATAGAGAAGAAGCTATTAAAAAAGATCTCATTAATTATATAGGTGAAGAAATATATACCTCATATGTTGAAAGAGTTAAAGAGCTTACTATAAGAAGGGAACTTGTAAAGAATCATGGTGAGGATTTAAATATAATATATACTCCAATCCATGGAAGCGGGAATATTCCAATAAGAAGAGTGCTAAGTGAACTTTCTTATAAGAACGTAGTAGTTGTTAAAGAGCAAGAACTTCCTGATGGAGATTTTCCAACGGCACCATATCCTAATCCAGAAGACAGTAGAGTATTTAAACTAGCACTTGACATGGCGAAAGAAGTTAATCCAGATATTATTATTGGAACTGACCCTGATTGTGATAGAATTGGAGTTGTAGTGAAGGATGATAAGGGTGAATATAGAGTCCTTACAGGTAATCAAGTAGGAGTATTGCTATCTCATTATATTGTATCATCATTAAAAGAAAGAAATGAGCTTTCAAAGGATGGAACTATAATAAAAACTATAGTGTCCACAGATATGATAAAGCCAATATGTAAAGATTTTGGAGTACAGCTTAAAGAGGTTTTAACAGGCTTTAAATATATAGGAGAGTTAATTGCCGCATTTGAAGAAAATCCTGATGAAAATAAGTTTTTACTTGGTTTTGAAGAAAGCTATGGATATTTAGCTGGAGACTTTGTTAGAGATAAAGATGCTGTTATTGCAGCAACCTTAATATGTGAAATGACTCTTTACTATAAATCAATAGGAAAGACTCTTTATGAAGGACTAACTCTACTATATAATACTTATGGATATTATAAAGAAAAATTAGTATCTGTTGAATTAAAGGGTAAAGAAGGACAAGAAAAAATTAAAGAGATTATTGAAAATTTTAGAAATGAAGATATAAGAAATTTTGGCGAATATAAGGTTTCCTTTAAAGAAGATTATAAATTAGGAGTTAGAATAGGTATTGAGGATTTTAGTAGAGAAACTATAAACTTACCTAAATCAAATGTTATTAAGTTTATTTTCAGCAATGGATGTTATTTTGTAGTACGCCCTTCAGGGACAGAACCAAAGATGAAGATATACATTGGGGTAACTGGAACAGATAATGAAAGCGCTGAAGGCAATTTAGCATATTTAGAAGATAAAGTTTTAAGTAGTATAAATAAGTTTTTACCTAACTAATAAAAATATGTCCCAATGATTTAAATCATTGGGACATATTTTTTTACTCTTCAGGTTTAATATCTTCATAAATATATTTACGTATTTGTTCCTTAGTAACAGCTTCATCAAAGGTAGTATAATAAATGCCATTTATTTTATCACCTTTGCTATAACTAGAAAGTGGGAATCTCAGCTGCTCTATATTGGTCATGCCGGAAGTTAATACCTTTGTTCCGAGACCGATAACTTCAGAGGTTGAAAGGCTGGTTTCAACATGAGGTAATATTTCATTAACCATTGATGGTAGTTGTAGAGTACCTGTAGTTGAAATTTTATTAAACATTTCAGTAAGTACCATTCTTTGCCTTTCGGTTCTCCTATCATCGCCACCGCTATTATATCTTATTCTACAGTATGTTAATGCTTGGGTACCATTTACATGTTGTCTACCAGCGGATGAAATAACTCCGTTTAAATCAGCTAACTCATCTTCTTCTACAGTAATATCTATACCTCCTATAACATCGATGATATCTTTAAGATTATCAAAATTTACTTTAGCAAAATCAGTGATATCTAGTCCAAAGGTTTGATTAATAGTTTTTATAGATAGTTCTTCTTGGCCAAATGCATAGGCGTGGTTAATTTTATCATAACCATGACCGTCTATATTGACATAACTATCTCTAGATATAGAAGTTAGTTTTAGTTTTTTATGAAGGGAATCTATTGTAGCAATTATAATAGCATCAGAACGCCCTACATCACCTTCTTCTTGGTCAACACCTAGAAGTAAAATGTTTTTAATTTGGGATGATGTTGTTGTATTTTTATCAATACCTAAGTCTGTATCATTAAATTCCACTTTGTTTATTTTTCCTACCACAGACAAGAAATATGTGGCTAGGGCCGATATGGAAAAAATTAAAATTGTGGCTATTATTATAAGTACTTTTTTCCCTGTAGTTAATCCTTTTTTTTTCTTTTTTCTTTTGACTTTATTATCTTTATTCATAAAAATCTCCTTATACTATGGTGTTAGGTCTTCTAGGCTAAGGGTTTGCAGTTCCCCCTGTACCACCTGGAATTGGAGGAATTCCTGTGTTGCCTGGAGTCGTAGTTTCTCCTGTGCCACCTGGAGTTGCAGTTCCTCCGGATCCTTCTGGTATTGTAGTTTCGGTTGGCTCCCCTGAAGCTGGAGTTCCACCTGTGCCCCCTGGAGTTGTTGAGGCTCCTCCAGAATTGCCTGCCGGAACACCTTCATTATTAGTATTAGTATTGTTATTGTTATTGTTATTTGGAGCTACATAAGATTTTTTATACTTGATGTAAGGTTCAGGTTCATTACCCTCTTCCCACAATTTCTTATCGTTAAAAATATATTCCGATATTTGTTTTGCTGTGTATTCTTCATCATAGGCAAGACAGTCAAGAAGGCTAGGTGTTTTAGCGTCATCCCAATACCCATCTCTAGGGAATCTTTCCTGTTCTATGTTTGATGTACCAAGGCCAAGAACATTAGCTCCAAGGTTAATGATTTCTTTATTTGTTAAACTAGTTTCTACATAAGGCATAAGTTTAGTTGCCATTGAAGCTAGCTTTGCTGTACCTGCTGATGATATTCTTTCAAATATTTCACTGACAATCTTACGTTGTCTCTCAGTTCTATCAAAGTCACCACGACCAGATGATCTATCCCTAGTATATCCCAAGGCTTGAAAACCATTTAAATGCACCCTACCTTGGTCATTTTTAACTACCGGTCCAGAAGTAACAGTTTGAATTCTAGACATTCTCTCTATATATTTATTAACTTCATTTATTTCGACATCCGTAAGTCTCATTTCTATACCACCGATAGCATCTACAAGTCCTTCTAAATCCTCAAAATTAACTTTTACGTAATCTGTAATATTAAGTCCGAAGTTTTGATTTAGGTTTTTAATTGCAAGCTGTGGTCCTCCGTAAGCATAGGCGTGATTAGCTTTATCATAGCCATAGCCATCAGGTATATTAATACAAGTATCTCTCATTATAGAGGTTACTTTCAGCTTTTTATGAATAGGATCAAAGGTTGCTATCATCATAGCATCTGAACGCCCGTTATCATCTTCAGTTTCATCAACTCCAAAAAAAGCTATGTTGACAATATCATTAATTTCACTAGTTTGTAATTTTTCAGTTACTTCTTTGCTTATTCCTAGGTCAGTTTCATCAATTTTAGTTCTCTTCATTTTAGAAAGTAAATTTTCACCCCAAAACAGGCCAACACATATCAAAATAACTAATAATATTAAAAAAGTAATAGTTATTTTGATTCTACGTTTTTTTTTCTTTTTTTTTCGTTTACTTGAATTATTTTCAATTGTATTCTTCAAATTATCACCACATCCTAAAATTTATCACATTTTTAATATGCAATAGTACTGCAAATTCATAGTGCCATTGCATATTAAATTCATTATAAAAGTAATTATATAACATGTCAGAGATTAATAACATAATGGCAAAGATATTTTTGTGGTTGTTTACACAAAATTAATTATATGAACTTTAAGGTTCTCCTTGCTGGCTTTGGGATTCTTCCCATATTTTTTTATTATTAAATAAGTATTCATAAATTTCTTTTCTTGCTGTATCTTCATCAAAGGTAAGATAATAGATTTCATTAATAATAGAATTTTTACTATAGTCATCTCTAGGGAATCTCTGTTGCTCTAAATCACTAGAACCCATGGATATAACTTGGGTACCTAAGTTTAATATTTCTGTGTTGGATAAGCTGGTTTCTACATAAGGTATAAGTTTGTTCATCATAACAGCAAGTTTTCCAACTCCAGAACTTGAAATATTGTTAAATAGTTCATTCATTATTTTTCTTTGTCTTTGGGTTCTGTCAAAGTCACCACCTTCAGTTCCTCTGATTCTTGTATATCCAAGAGCTTCATACCCTGTCATATGAACCTTGCCTTTATTATTAAAGGATACGTGTTTTGGAGTTTTACCAGCGGCAGTGTATACAGTATCAAGATAGTCATTGACATTTTCAAGTTCATTTTGAGTCATTTCCATATCAATACCACCTAGAGCATCAATAATATCTTCCATTTCTGAAAAATCAACGGAAATATAATCAGTAATATTAAGATCAAAATTTTTATTTATAGTTTTAATAGCTAGTTCTGGCCCCCCATACGCATAGGCATGATTAAGTTTGTCATATCCGGGACCAGGATCAGGGATGTTAACGTATGAATCCCTCATTAAAGAAGTAATTTTAATTTTTTTATTAATAGGGTCAAGAGTTCCTATCATTATGGCATCAGAACGTTGAATATTATCAACATTTTCATCAAGTCCAAAGAATGCAATATTAACCACATCTTTGTATGTGCTTGTATTGGTGTCATTAACTTTGAATTTATCACTGATTCCCAAATTATTAGAATCAAGGTTAGTACGTTTCATTTTACTAAAATTTGATATTATAGTGGCTAAAAATATAAGGATTAATACTAAAAGTACAATTAGAACAAGAGTTATTATCCTTTTCCTTTTGCGCTTTTTAGCTTTTTTTCTTTTCATCTCTTTTTTTCTAGCATCGGAAGTTTTAATTTGTTTTTCTTCAGTCCTTCGATTAATTGAAGATCTGTTATCCTTATTCAAGATTAAGTCACCCTTTCTAACTGGTTTAAGATTAACCATTAATTATATAGTATCAATTATTAATTATATATGTATTACATATTTATTACAGGTTAAGTAATGATAGAAAAAAAGATTAAATAGGAAAATATGCATTGTTATATGGTTATTTAATTATATCTTCACTAAATTAATTATTATTTATTACGAAAATTAAATAAAGCACACTATAGTTTGTGGAATGAAAATTATATTAAGAATTATTATTGTGCAATCATTATTTTATTATACGATAAAAATTCTTATATTGATATATTAAAAGAATTTAAAAGAATTTTTTATTCTTCACAAATTTGTTTTAGATTTCATACTATGAAATAAGCAATATAAAAGGTGATACTTGTGTTATACGCGTTAATTTTAGCAGGAGGAAAAGGTACAAGACTTTATCCTCTATCGCGATCAAATAATCCAAAACAGTTCTTAAAAGTATTTAATGAAGACAGTTTTTTAACTAATACGGTTCGTAGGATAGAACCTTTAATTAATAAAGAAAATATATTTATAGTTACCAATAAAGAGTATGTTGATAAGATTCAAGGAGAACTATGTCAAATTAGTAAGGAGAATATATTTGTAGAGCCTAGTAATAAAGAGACTGCCTTATAGATGATATAGGTAATTTTAATAATTGCACTAAGATGCATAATGAAATAAGTAATATAAGATCAATATTTAAAAAACTTATTAAAGGAAGTAAAGGGTAAATGCTTAAATGTTACAAAATAATTACATTTATAAAAATGTATATATAATAAGTTTTTAATTGTATATAATATGAAGTAACAAGTGAGGAAAAGTATTGTTTCTATGAAATATAATTAATAAAATTCAATATAAATATATATCATATGAAACTGTGAACGGATTGAATAAAAATTTAGCGATAGGATAATGGAGATGGGGTAATGAAAAGGAAAAAGAAAATTGGGAAAAAAGGTAAAATCATAAGTTGTATATTGGCTCTTATCATTATATTAATAATTTCCATGTCATTAACGTATAAAGAGAGTCTTTTGTATATTATTTCCAAAAATCATGATAAAGCAATAAAAACAAATGCTACTACTGATGATAATACCAATACTAGAATTGGTGGAGTAGCTAAATTGAAGGATATAATTAATAATGAGAGAGTATATGGTGACTCTGCTATAGATTCATCTATAAAAATATCTAATCAAGCCTGGGAGACATCTGAAAAGGTAATAGTAGTAAATCAAGAAAATCTTTTAGAAGGATTTATTGCCCTTCCTCTTTCTAATAGATATAATTCACCTATTCTTTTAAATGAAAGTAAAAACTTAAATGAGGATGTAAAAAAGGAAATTCAAAGGTTGCATGCTAGTAAAATAACAATTATAGGTGGCGAAAGTGATATATCTGCAAATGTGGAACAACAGCTTAAACATGAGGGATTAGAAGTAAATAGAATTCAAGGTGATAATATCTCAGAGTTGTGCATTAATGTAGCTAATAAAGTTGGTAATAGTGATAAGTATTTTGTAGTATCAGATAAAAAGATAAATGATCTAATGGACGTGGGTTCTATTGCTGCAAATGAGGAAATCCCAATAATGATACTTGAAGGAGATTATAAAGAGACCTATAAATTTTTAAAAGATAAAGGGAAAATATCGTGTTATTTCATAGGTGAAGATGATGATTTTTGTGATAAATTTTCGGATTTGAATTTTGAAAAGATAAATACAAAAGATATTTACGAGGGTAATTACAAACTCTTAACAAAAAGCGAAAACAAAATAGATTTTTCTAACCTAGTTATTGCTTCGCCAGAAAATTCGGCCAATGTACTTTGCGGACAAGCGATGTGCGGAGTTTTAAATTATCCACTAATTTTTATAAACAAGGATCGCATGTACTCGGATATGGAAAAATTTTTGATAGGGCAAGTACCCAATATAGAAAAAACCTTTGCTATTGGAGACGCGAGTACCATTAGTGAAAACTTTCTTAGTATGGGATGTTTTATAAAACCATATAATAATGCAAAGAGTTGTTTGAAAATACCAACTTATGATGGAAGTAATCAAGCAGTGCATCCTAAGGTTATATATGTTAAAGATGGATGGAATGGATATAAATATTGGATGGGAATTACTCCATACCCTAAGGGAAATGATAATTTTGAAAATCCACAGATATTAGTAAGTAATGATGGGATAAACTATAAAACTTTAGAAGGGTGCAAAAACCCACTAGATATACCGGAAGATATAGTACAAGGCGGACACTATTCTGATATAACCATATGCCTTGTTGATAATACAATGGAGGTATACTTTAGATATAATCCTGGAAAAAAAGATGGTTCAGGGGTGGATAATGGAGTAAACATGTTATACAGAATAGAAAGTAAGGATGGTATAAAATGGAGTGATAAAAAAATAGTATTGAGTATGGAGACCTTTAAAGGAAGGTACGATTATGTATCCCCAATAGTTATTTATGATGATCATAAATATAAAATATGGTTTTCAAACTATAGTGCTGATTTATATTACACTGAAACTACCGATTGGAAGAGTTTTAAGGAAGTGGAAAAGTGCAATTTTAAAGATAAACCTTCAAATTTTAGCTTATGGCACCATGACTTAATAAAGACAAATTTAGGGTATGAAATTGTAATTAATGGATATAGTGATGGCAAAGCTTTAAAGCAAGCACTGTATTATAGCCTTTCTAAGGATGGTATAAATTTTTCACCATTAATGAAAATATTAGATGTGAATCCTAATAAAGGGACTTTTGATGATGAATCTCTTTATAAATCATCCTTAGTAAAAGTAGAGGACAAATATATGCTATATTATTCTGCAACCAATAAAAATGGAGAATGGAGAATAGGTTTAGCTGAAAATAATAATTAATTATTTAATATTTATAATTGAAGTTTGATTATAATATACTTAAAATTCTAGGAGAAATCCTAGAATTTTTTTATTTATGGGTATTTTATAATATTAAGTTAATAAACTAGAATATAACAATATTTAAGGTTGAAATTATGAATGAGTACAAGGTTAAAAAGGTGTATGGAGAAGATGATTTTTTAACACTATTTGAAAGATTAGTAGACATGAAAATTAGAAAGATAAGTTATCTTATAAAAGAACAAGTAAATTATGGGAATAATATAGATAACTCCCCATCTATTTGCAAGGAGATAGAGGAGGGAGTTATTAAATGAAAAAGCTGTGGAATATAGCAATATATGCAAGAGTATCTACAGACAAGAAGGAGCAATCAGAATCTATTCCAGTACAAATTGAAAATCTTAAAAAGTGGATATTGGAAAAATCAAAGGAAGATATTCATGG
>DAMAVY010000061.1:0-11470 GCA_032077725.1 Clostridium sp.
CTTAATTGATAAAGTTGTGATAGACCCATCTTATCAGCATCTGAAATTATTATAGTATTGGTATTCTGAATATCTATCCCTGTCTCAATTATAGTAGTGCAAAGCAATATATCATATTTCTTATCTATAAATTCTAATATTACCTTTTCCAGTTCTCTCTCTGTCATTTGCCCATGACCTATTGCAATTTTTGCTTCTGGAACAAGCTTTTGTAAATAAGTTGCCCTGTCACTTATGGTTTCCACCCTATTATATACAAAAAATACTTGTCCTCCTCTATTCATTTCCCTGATAATTGCGTCTCTAATAAGTTGATCATTAAATTCCACTACATAGGTCTGTATAGGATATCTGTCATCAGGTGGAGTTTCAATAATACTTATATCTCTAACTCCGGTTAAGGACATATGCAAAGTTCTAGGAATAGGTGTAGCACTAAGAGTTAATACATCTATATTTTTCTTCATATCCTTAATTTTTTCTTTATGGCTAACTCCAAACCTTTGTTCTTCGTCTATAACTAATAATCCTAGATCTTTAAATATCACATTCTTTTGAAGCAATTTATGAGTTCCAACTATGATATCTATATTTCCTTCTTTTAGTGCAGTTAAGGTCTCTTTAACCTGAGCTGCTGTTCTAAACCTACTAATCATTCCAACTTTAATAGGAAAATCAGAAAATCTCTTAACCATATTCTTGAAGTGTTGCTCTGCAAGTATAGTTGTAGGCACAAGCATAGCTACTTGCATGCCATCCATAACGCATTTAAATGCCGCCCTAAGAGCAACTTCAGTTTTACCATATCCAACATCTCCACAAAGAAGTCTATCCATAGGTTTATAGCTTTCCATATCTCTTTTTATCTCTTCAATAGCTGTTAGTTGGTCCGGGGTTTCTTCATAAGGAAATTCATCCTCAAATTGACTTTGCCAGGTCGTATCTTCAGCATATTTATGACCTTTTAATGTGGACCTAATAGCATAAAGTTTTACTAAATCTTCTGCGATATCTTCTATAGATTTCTTTACCTTATTTCTAGCTTTTGCCCATTCACTTCCACCTAACTTGTTTATCTTTGGTGATTTTCCTTCTCCACCAATATACTTTTGCACAAAATCTAATTGTTCTACTGGTACATATAGAGTATCTCCAGAATTATATTCAAGTACTAAGTAATCTTTCTTATTTCCTTGTACATCTAATTGATTAATTCCCTTATATACACCAATTCCATGGTTTACATGTACAACGTAGTCTCCAAGCTTTAATTCCGTAAAACTCTTTATCTTCCCTGCGCCTTTAATGTTCTTCCTTCTTGTTGTCTTTTTCTTTGACTGTCCAAAAACCTCTGAATCAGAAATAATACACACTTTTAAGTCGGGATATTCAAATCCTTTAATAGAATTCCCGAAAGTTACCACAACTTCCCCTTCAGCAATGTTAGATACTAAGTCTTTATAGGTTGCTTCAATATTTCTATCTCTTAAGGTGTCAATTAATCGCTCTCCTCTGGTTCTTGTCCCTGACAAAATCAAAGTTCTATATCCTTTTTTCTTTTTTTCTTCAATGTCCTCAATTAGCATGTCTAGTTGACCATGATAATCATGAGTTGTTATCTGTGAAAAAGCTACTAGAGTTCTTGGTTTTAACATTTTTGCAGTAACTCCAAGACTTTGAAGCACTATTGTTTTGCTTTCATCTAATACAGCTTCAATTTCTTCCTTAGACACAAGTAACTTTCCTTGTTTTGGAAGAATATTTCCACGACTTAAGAAATTCTCATAGTTCTCTTCAAATTCAAAATAAACACTATCTAATTTACCCATTGACCTATTCACATCATCTACAACTATCAAACTATCTTCAAAATAATCTAAAAGCGTAGTCAGTTTTTTGTAAAAATATGGTATGTAGCTGTCAATAGTTTCAAAAGTCCATGTTTCTTGTAAATTTTCAAGATTAGCTTTTATTGTAGCTGTGATTCTTTCTATGGCATCTTTATCCTTAGCCTTCTTAAATCTTAATATAGCTTCTTCAAACTCACTTGTAATTTGCTCTTTTCCAGATTTAATATATTCTTCTGTTAAGATTATTTCCTTTGCGGGAAAAATATTTACTTCATCCACCTTATCAATACTTCTTTGAGTATCCTTATTAAAGGATCTTATAGAATCCACCTCATCATCGAATAATTCAATTCTAAAAGGTACACCACTAATAGGAGGATAAATATCAATTATCCCCCCTCTAACAGAAAATTGTCCAATATTTTCTACAACACTGCATCTCTCATATCCGCATTGTACAAGATTTTGGCTTAGTTCCTTTATATCTATAATATCCCCAACTTTAATTTCAAAGGTAAATTTTCTAAATAATTCTACTGGTGCGTAGGAAGCCGCTAATGATTCAATAGATGTTACAATAATATTTCTTTCTTTACTTAGAATCCTATTTAATACCTTTAGTCTTTCCCATCTTAAATCACCAGACACCGCTTCAACATTATAAAATGTAACCTCCCGTGTTGGAAAGTAATATACGTCATTACAATAAAAACTTAAGTCCTCATAAATATTTTTTGCTTCCATATCACTATGAGTTAATACAAGCATGCTTCTATCAATTTCTTCATACATCCCATATAGTAAGTAGCTCTTCCCCGATTCCGAAAGTCCATGTATTCCAATTGGATATTTTTCGTTTTCTATAGACCTTTTTATTTCTTTAAATTCGCTACTTAACTGCAAAGGTGTCATTACGCCTTTTAATCTCAAAATATCACCTCTTAACCTACCCTACTTATTATTTCCCAGCATCAAAAGAATTAAATTTATTCATAGCCGACAAAGTTCCCTCTTTTATCATTACCTCAACGGCATCCACAGCTGCTGAAAATGCTTCTTCTACAACTTCTCTATCCCTACTAGAAAATCTCCCAGTAACATATTCAATCAAATCGTAAGTTGGCTCACCAATGCCCACTTTAATTCTTGAAAATGATTCTGTTCCTAAATGAGAAATAATATTTTTAATCCCATTATGTCCTCCAGCACTTCCCTTGTCTCTAATTCTAAGTCTTCCAACTTCCAAGCTAATATCATCATATATTACAATTATATTATCAACTGGTATTTTATAAAAATCCGTTATACTCTTAACACTCTCTCCACTTAAATTCATAAAAGTTTGTGGTTTTAAAAATATAACCTTTTCATTTCCTATGGTAGTTTCTCCATACATCCCTTTAAATTTTGTCCTATTTATAACAAAGCTATACTTTTTTTCACACAAGTTAACAACATCAAATCCAACATTATGTCTTGTCTTATCATATTTATCCCCAGGATTTCCTAGTCCAACCACTAAATACATATTTACCTCCAAAACTTCTTCAATTATTTATATAAGTCACACTCCAAATTTTGTATTCGTATAGTGGAACTTACTTCACCTAACACATGTGAGGCGGAGTTTCATTTTACAAATGACCTTCTCTGATTATTATACTAGAAGTCTTGCCTAAAAACAAAAGTAGCATCCTAAAAAAACGCTACTTTTTTACCTGTTCAGTTATCTTTATATCAAAATCAATATATTCTCCGTTCTTAAACACAGTATATTTTATAGTATCCCCACTTTTGAAGTTGCTCACTATGGAATTTATTTCCTCAACCGTGGTAATATTAGTATTATTTACTTTTACAATTATATCAGTAGGGCGAATTCCAGCTTCATAAGCTATTCCTTTCCTTGTAACTTCCTTTACATATACGCCTCCGACCCCATCTTTTCTTTGCGACACAGCCTCTTCTCCATAAACACCAATATGATTTATTAGAGAATCTTGCTTATCTAATATCCCATCAATAATAGGCTGTAAATCCTCAGCAGAAATATAAAGACTATTTTCTAAAACATCATTACGATAAGCAACTATATTATTTACTCCTATAAATTCACCATCTAAATTGCACAGTGCCGCTCCATCATTTATATATTTGGGTTTAATACTAGTCTTTAACATTTTTAAAGATTCTGATACTTTAGTATCTCTATTTTTAAACACAATATTCTCTCTAGTATTTAGCACAGTGGTTACCTCTATATTCTCATTAAAAGCTTTACCTATAGGGTTGCCTACACTTATGACCCTGTCTCCCTCTTTGATACTAGCAGAATTTTTTGCTATAGTTATGGGTGTTAATGTCTCCCCCTCAACTTTTAACATAGCAATATTATATACACTATCAAAACCTATTGTGGATACATTCTGAACTATGTCATTATACAGTTTTATTTTAATACTGGAAGCATCTTCTATTCCATGGTAATTAGTTATAATGTACTCTCCATTTTTAACTACTATACCTACACCAACATTGGATTCCTTCGTACATTCATCATTTGTATTAATTTTAATAACAGACACCACTGACTCTGCTACTTTCTTTGTAGCACTCTGAATTTCCGAATCATTTTCACTTATTTTTACATCATCCCTACTATTATCATCACCTTGAATATAGTAATTCTCATTTTTTTCTTTTTGGCATATGATAATTGCAGTTATTATTCCTCCTATTGAGGCTATGAACAAACAAAATATAGTAATTACAACAAGCTTTCCTCTACGTTTTTTCTTTACTTTATTAAATGTTATCTTTGCTTTGCAACCTCTGTAATCATCAAAATTGCTCATAATAGCCTCCCTTCTACACTACTATTCAGGATTGTGTTGTGTTCTTTTTAGCTAGAGCTAATGTAAAAGTAAATTCAACTCCATTTTCCTTATTACATACCCATATTTCTTCATCATGTAAGTTAATAATCTTTTTCACAATAGACAGGCCAAGTCCTGTACTCACCTTCTGAGTTCTTGACTTATCACCCTTATAAAATCTATCCCATATATGATTTAGGTCATCTTCATTAATCCCTGGTCCTTCATTAAAAATTGATATATTAGCCTTTTTTCCCCTTGATCTACAAGATATCTTAATAAGGGCATCTTCATTTCCATATTTTATGGCATTGTCCAATAGATTCGTTACCACTTGTATTATTTTATCCTCTTCTGTTAATACAAATAGTTGATTTTCTTCAAAAAATACCTGGACATTGAGATTTTTGTCTTTTATTCTACTTTCATTTCTTAAAATGCATATGCGTACTATCTCGTTAATATCAATGGATGTTTTTTTCAATATATAGGTTCCAGAATCAACGGATGATAAATCTAATAAATCGTTAATAAGCCTTGTTAATCTTTGTATCTCTTCATAAGTTATATTTAAATAATATTTATACTTTTCCTCTGGTATTACCCCATCCAAGATACCACCTATAAACCCTTTTATAGACGTAATAGGAGACCTTAATTCATGTGAAACATTAGATATAAATTCTTTTCTATTTTGCTCTACCCGCTCCAGTGAATCTGCCATCATATTAAAGGCATTTGCAAATTCTTCCATCTCATCGCCAGAAGAAATTTCAACTCTTTTTTCAACATTTCCTTGAGCTATTTTCCTTGCAACTCCACTCATCTGCGATAATGGATTAACTATCATCTTTTGTGAAAAATAATAAATCACATTACATGCTACTATCACTGCCAAAATTGCAGATATCCAAATAATTTTATATATTTCAGATACAGATCTACTAAATAGGCCTGTTGAAATACTTATTAATACCGCACCTTTTGTTTCTCCCTCTGCATCCTTTAGAGTATTACCTACCATATAAATATCGTCATCTAAATGAATCCCATATTCATTAATAGCAGCCTTATACATACTACTATTCATATCTTCTACTCCATCATGAATAATTTGCTTACCAATAAGTGCTTCATATTTAATAGGTGTGACTGCATAGGCATATCCATGACTATCTACTAAGACTATATCCTCTTCTATATAAGATGATATAAAATTTATACGTTCTGTTAAACCTTCGTAGGATAATCCTCCGTCAATAAATTCTGATGCAAGATTCTCAATTATATCAACTTGACTGGAAAGTTCTTCTTCCCTAGACTTCACAACATAATTTTGAAACCAAAATGAGAGAAATGTAGCTATAATAGCAAAGCTAAGTGTAATAATGATGGTATAAGTTACAACCATCTTAGAAAACAAGCTATTTTTCACCATTATTTCACCTCAAATTTATACCCAACACCCCAAACAGTCTCAAGTTGCCAAGTGTCTCCTCCCGGTACCTTTTCTCTTAATCTCTTAACGTGAACATCTACAGTTCTTGAATCACCTGGATAGTCATATCCCCACACTTCACAAAGTAATTGTTCTCTTGTATATACTCTATTTTTGTTATTAGCCAAAAAATGTAATAATTCAAATTCTTTCGGAGGCATCTTAACTTCTTGACCCTTATATGTTACCTTATAAGAATTTATGTCTATAATCAAATTATCAAAGGTTAATGTTTCTTTACTATCACCCTCAGCTGTATATCTTCGTAGTACAGCTTTAACTCTAGCAATAAGTTCCTTTGGTTCAAAAGGTTTAACAACATAGTCATCAGCTCCAAGCTCAAGACCAAGAACTTTATCGAAAGTCTCTCCTTTAGCAGTAATCATTATAACTGGAGTTTCACTGTCTCTTCTTATCCATTTAAGTACATCTATTCCATCAAGGTATGGTAACATAACATCTAAAAGAACTAAGTCAGGTTTATAATTAGAAAAAGCTTCTTGAGCTTCTCTACCATCATTAGCCACCTTCACATGATATCCTGAATTTTCTAGATACATTTTTATTACTTCGCATATATTTTTATCGTCATCAACTACTAAGATTTTTCCTAAACTACCTTCCATTTGTGTACCTCCTAAAATTAAATTTAAAGTAAACGTATATTTATTTATGTAATACTCTACAAATTCTTTATTATATTATATAACAATAACTTCAATACTAATTATTTTATCTTGAAAATTAATATTTTTAACAAAATATTTATAAAGTCACTATTCCAAATCTAATTTTTATTTGTTTCTAGTCACTATCCCCCCCATAATCTTTATAAACGGTGTTAAAATTTAACATTACCACATTCATTTCCTTCATAGCAAAATTGAAGTTATGGTTTATCTATTACTGAAAACTCTGTTAGTAAGTATCGAAAATACTGACACTAAGAACTTTGTTTATATAAAAAACGGGGGAAAGAATACATTCTTTCCCCCTATAAGACTATTTATTTTATGTAAAAATTTTATGTATGTAAATAGCGTTAAAATTTAGATCCCATCAAAAAGCTTACTTACAGATACATCTTCGTATATTCTCTTTATAGCTTCTGCAAAAAGAGGTGCTATTGATAATATCTTTACTTTATCTAATTTTTTCTCTTTTGGTATACGAATACTATCAAGCATAACTAATTCTTTTATTGGTGATGCTTCTAATCTTTCAATAGCTGGACCTGAGAGTACTGCATGTGAACAGCAAGCGTAAACTTCTGTTGCGCCCATCTTAACTAAAGCACTAGCTCCATTACAAATAGTACCAGCTGTATCGATCATATCATCTATTAATATAACTCTTTTGCCATTTACGTCTCCAATAATATTCATTATTTCAGCAACGTTTGCCTTTGGTCTTCTTTTATCAATTATAGCAATGGGAGCATTTAGTTTATCAGCGAATTTTCTAGCTCTTGTAACGCTACCAAGGTCTGGTGAAACTACTACTACATCATCGCAATTCTTGAATCCTTTTTCTACAAAGTAATCACTTAATATTGGTGCTCCTATTAAGTTGTCTACTGGAATATCGAAATATCCTTGTATTTGAGCTGCATGTAGGTCCATAGTTAAAACTCTATCAGCACCTGCTGCTGTAATTAAATCAGCAACTAACTTTGCTGTTATTGGGTCTCTAGCTTTCGCTTTTCTATCCTGACGTGCATATCCGTAGTAAGGAATAACTGCAGTTATTCTTCCTGCTGAAGCTCTTTTAAATGCATCGATCATAATTAAAAGTTCCATTAAATTGTTATTCACCGGAGCACTAGTTGGTTGTATCACAAACACATCTAGTCCTCTAACAGTTTCTCCAATGTTTACAGCAATTTCTCCGTCACTAAAAGTAGTGACTTCACTTTTTCCAGCCTCAAGGCCTAGTCTGTTTGCAATGTCATTAGCTAATTCCGGGTAAGAGTTCCCTGCAAAAATTTTTATGTTTTTTCCATGGTTTATCATTTATGTAAGTCCTCCTAAAACTTTATTTGTTCTTGTTATTATTGTATACCCAGTTCTCTTTATTTACTTGCCTTGCTCTTGCTATGGCTAAGATCCCTCTGGTATTTTTTCAGTAATTGTTGATCCAGCTGCAATATAAGTGTTATCTTCCACTTCAACTGGAGATACTAAATTTGTATTACATCCAATAAATACATTGTTTCCAATTGTAGTCTTATATTTTGCTTTTCCATCATAATTAACTACAACAGTTCCACAACCGAAATTACACTTTTCTCCAACTTCAGCATCTCCTATATAAGTTAAATGAGATACTTTAGTTCCATCACCTATGGATGATTTTTTAATTTCTACAAAGTCCCCTATTCTAGCATGACTGCCAATTATGGTTTCTGGACGAATATAAGCAAAAGGTCCTACAGTGGTATTATTCCCCACCTTGCCTTGTAATACTACAGAACTTTCTATGGTCACTTCGTCCCCAATTGTACTGTCTGTTATTCTATTATTTTCATATAATATACAATTTTCTCCGATAACTGTATTACCCTCAAGGACATTTCCAGGGTAAACAATAGTATCTTGGCCTATTTTTACATCACAATTTATATAAGTACTCTTTGGGTCCATAATTATAACCCCATTATCCATGTGCACTTTATTTATTCTATTTCTCATTATTTCATTTGCTGCTGAAAGTTCAGTTTTTGAATTAACTGCAGTAATTTCTTCAACATCAACAGCTATTGCTCCAACCCTTTTACCTTCATTTTTTAATATTTCTATAACATCAGTTAAATAATATTCACCTTGATTGTTGTTATTATTAAGTTTACCTAAGGTATTTAATAAAGTTTCTATATCAAAGCAGTACATTCCTGAATTAATCTCATTAACCTTTAATTCATCGTCACTACAATCTTTAAATTCTACAATCTTCTCTACATCCCCTTGAGCATTTCTAATAATTCTTCCATATTTCAATGGATCGCTCATAACTGACGTTAAAATTGTAGCACTGCAGTTTTCTTCTTCATGATACTTAGTAAGTTTAGTTACAGCTTCCTCTGTGATTAGTGGACCATCCCCTACAAATATAGCTACAGATCCACTTTTATTCTTCAAAAATTCTTCAGCACACATAACTGCATGCCCAGTTCCTAACTGTTCTTCTTGAATAGAATAAAACACATTTCTACTTTCAGTGCCACTAACAACTTTATCAGCACCTTTTCCTATAACCACATCCACATCTTCTATTCCAGCACTTCTTATGTTATCTATAACATGATTTATCATTTCTTTTCCACAAACTTTGTGTAGGACTTTAGGAATATTAGATTTCATTCGCTTTCCTTCTCCGGCAGCTAAAATTATAGCACATTTATACAACATATACACCTCTTTATCTAAAATATGTAGAAGTAATCCAACTATAGGAACCTCTAAGCCTTTGCATTATATTAAATTTTATTAACATAATTCTATTCTAATTTAATTTGGTTTAATGTGTTATCATATATAACTTAATATAACTTAAAAATATACTTAAATTACAATAACAATTTATTATGATGCTCATTAAGCATAATAATACACCTATATAATAATACACCTATAATTATTATATTGAAACCATTTTCTTTTTTCAACCAAAGTATAGTTTTTACATTAAGGAATTGTTTTCCATATTCACGCAAAATAAAAAGGAGTATAATACTCCTTTTCGTAATTAGACTATTTCGTCCTCTACTTGCTCTTCATTTTTAACTTTTTCATATTCGTCAAGTATGGATTTTTGAATTTTCTCTCTTGTTTCAGTATTAATTGGATGAGCTATATCCTTAAATTCTCCATCAGGAGTTCTTCTACTAGGCATAGCTATAAAATTACCACTTTGACCTTCAATTATCTTGATGTCATGAACCACAAATTCATTATCTAAAGTTATAGAAACTATAGCTTTCATTTTTCCCTCTGTGGTAATTTTTCTAATTCTAACGTCTGTAATTATCATGAATTCCACCTCCAAGATGTGCTTTCATGTATTATTCTACTAAAACACGCTAAATCCTTCTAAATGTCGAAACATTTTCCACTTTATTTGAAAATTATGAGTTTTTTGAATCAGATGGGCTTACTATAGCAATTCCATCCTCTCCAATGCCACAAAAATTAACTAATGAAATGTAATTTTCCACTAATTTTTCTTCAACTTCCACATTATCTATAAGAAATCCGCTAGCTAGTAGTTCACTATCAAACTCATTTAAAAGTTCTTTAATTCCTTTTGCAGTTCCTCCACCTCTCATGAAATCATCTACAAATACGCATTTACTATTTCTCTTCATGCACTTTGTTGATAAAGACATTGTTTGAAGCCTATTACTAGAGCCAGAAGCATAATTTATGCTAACGGTAGTTCCCTCAGTATATTTTGTATCATGGCGCACTGTAACAAGCTGTATTCCTAGCTGCTTGGCAACTTCATAGCCCAGAGGAATTCCTTTAGTTTCTATAGTGACAACATAATCTGCATCTATATTCTTAAATTCACTAGCGAGTATTATAGCTGCACTTTGGATAAGTCCTGGGTTATAAGCAATATCAGTTATATATAAAAAGTTTCCTGGTACAACTCTAGACTTTTTCCTCAAAGTCTCACACAATTCTTCCACAAATTCTTTTTTATCAGAACTAGATTTTTTATTAATAAATCTTATTCCACCAGCAGCACCAGCTACAGTCTCTATCTTTCCCATAGACAAAGCTTCTATGGTTTCCCTAACTATTACTATATCTTCACTAATAGTAGATTTAGCTGCGTTAAACTTTTCAGTAAACAAATTAAGGGTAATAACCTTATTGGGATTTTCAGTCAAAACTTTAGTTATTCCAATTACTCTTTGATTTCTATTAAACTTTTCTTTATTTTTATCCATACGAAACAATACCCTTCCGAATTTTATCTTTATTTTTCTCTCTATCGTTCACCTTTATTCTAATTGTTTTCGGATTATATTACAATTAATTTTTATTTTTTTTCAATTAAATTAATTACAATTTTGGCTTTGCCTTGATAAAGTAGTAAATTCCTAAAATTATTATCTATTTATTTCCATTTTATCATTTAACTGTATTGTTGTAAACTTTTCTATGAACAATTAAAAAATAGGCTCATAATAAGGATTTTAAAAATCATTATTATGAACCTATTTTTTCATATATATATTA
>DAMAVY010000062.1:0-11469 GCA_032077725.1 Clostridium sp.
GTTTCTTTCTTTAACTTTACTCGATTATTTAAATCCTCATATTTTTTCTCTTTTACTGACCTGCCTTCTGTATAAAGGCCTATATCTTCAGTCCTAGTATACTCCACTTTATATCCCTTACTCTTCAAATTTGCACCTAAAAGCAATCCAATATTTAGGTTTATATTTTTTTCTGTAGTGCCATCCTTTGCAGCAGCCCCTCCATCTATACCTCCATGGCCTGGGTCAATAAGTATTACTTTATTTCCTTGTTCAGATTCTATAGTCTTATTAGTAGTAACAACGTTGTTCACATTAATTACCGCAATGCAAATGAATCCTAATATGATTACTGTAAGTATAGATATTAATTTAGTATTTTTAATTGCACTCCCAACCTTTTTCATTACTCTGTAATTATATTTATTCATATGGATTTGTAATTATTATTAGTTTGACGCTTATTTTTAATTATAATCTTATTAATTATAATCCTCTTAAATTACATTCTATATATCCACCAACAATAAATTATTCTTCCTTTTTTCATATAATTTCACTTATGATTTTAGACAATTCAAAAAAACTATTAATTACATATGTATCTTCATTAACACTGCCAAATCCATATTTTGCATGAACAAAATGAATTTCCGCTTCCTTTGCAGCATCTAAATCCCCCTGTGTATCACCAATATAGATTGCTTTATCCAAATGATTTCTATTAATAATAGTTTTAATATTTTCACCTTTGGACTTACCTGTTCTTCCTGAACACTCTGTATCCAAAAAATAATACCTTAACTTATGATAATCCAAAAATGCTTCAATGTATCCATCTTGACAGTTACTAACAATAAACAAATCAAAGTCTCTCCTCAGTTCAGAGAGGGTGTCCTCAAGTTTAGGATACAATACTCCACCATTATCAAGTAAATATATCTGCTCCTCTTTACAACATTCATTTAAAATCTGTAACCTATACTGTTCTGGCACTGATGGCAAAAGTATTTTTGCAATCTCAGGTATTCTTTTTCCCATAAAGCTTTGCATCTGTGAAACAGTAATATTGCAATCAATATCTTTATACCTTTCAAATACTCTGTTCCACGCTGGAACAACTTTTTCTGATGAATTCCACAACGTGCCATCTAAATCAAAAATAATCCCCTTATTTATCATTTCCCCACACCTGCCATTTATTAATTTAACACTGATATACTCTATAGATGATAAAACTTGTTCCTTTTCTTCAATTACAGCTTTATGCGAATTCTTTCGAGCATCCTTTGCCCCATATTAAGAACCAATACATGATGAATATTACTTTGTATATATTTTCACACAATTTCGTCCACTATCTTTAGCATTATACAAGGCTTTATCTGCACAACTCACAAGATAATCCAAAGTCACACTTTCATCAATTAATGAAGAAACTACTCCAATACTTATCGTTACCATTAGGTTTTTATAATTACCTGCTGAAATTTTATTATTTTCTATATTTTTTCTAATATCTTCTGCATATATATATGCTTTCTCTCCATCACAATTTTTGATAATAATAGCAAATTCCTCTCCTCCCCATCGAGCAATAATACTATCTTCTTTTTTACAACCCATCATCACTTTTGCAACCTCTTTTAATACTTCGTCACCAACCAAATGACCATATTTATCATTAATACCTTTAAAAAAGTCAACATCCAACATCAATAAAGATATTTGTTGATTCTTTGAGCTCCCTATAATTTTGCCTAAACTATCATCAAAATAATAACGATTATAAAGTTGTGTAAGTGTATCTTTTTCAGATTGATTTCTATACAGTCCTTCTAATTCAACTAAAGAGTCATAAGTTGCTTTCCTGATATATTCCAGTATGTATCCAATTAAAAAACAGCTTATATACATTATAGGAAACCGCATTATAAAAGATTGGGTATACTCATACTGTAATATTGACCTTCCACTAGGTGTCCATAACAAAAAAACAATTATGATAAACATCAACCCACATAGTAAACTACCTTTTTTCTTTCCTAATACAAAGGGAGCAAATGAAGGTAACATGCAAATCCAAATAGGGCTAAAGCCCTCCGTGCCACCATATAATATAAAATATATAAACAGTATTAATATATTCATAGAAAGAAGACAAAAATGCAATATATGATTATTACGGTTTTTGATAGTAATCCAAGTTTGAATAAGACTTGAAATGCCAAATATCAATGTTGCATACACCAGTCCTGTTTTATTCGTAACTATATTCAAAAGAAACATTCCAAAAGAAACTGCTGATAAAGCAATGGGAATCGTAATCATTTGTAAACAATACCGAGCTTCATCATCAATAATATTATTCTTAATACCCTTAATCAAATATTTCACTCCTTGCTTATTTCGGCATGATTTCATATAGTTTAAATAACAAAATCGAATATGCCATTAATAAAACTCATTCTTCCTTTGTATGTACATAACTAAAATATATAAAATAATGAAATTATACATTTTCATTATCTATAATTACTACTCTAATTGTCTATAATCTATTTTCTTTCTTAAAATAAATATAAGTATTATTATCAATTATACCATATTACTACTTTACAAAAATTTTCATATGATAAATTAAGCAAATCATTTTCATATTGTTTACTACATCATCTAGCTCAGCATCAAAGAAGTCATCTTTTGCATATTCATAATAATTAGCATCATTGATCAATTTTAATTGGTACTTTTTATTACATTTCTCCATTTCCACATTTATAGTATCAACCCTTCGCAATTCAACATTTGCAACTTAGAAAATTGTATAACCAACTTATCTCTTTAACATAATATTATCTATATGAAAGTTTATCTGTTACTTACTTTAATTAACCTTATATAACAAAACATCCCACAAACGAAATGTTTGTGGGATGTAATATTTGTATAAAATTATATTGACTATCTCTTTGAGAACTGAGAAGCTCTTCTTGCTTTTTTAAGACCGTATTTCTTTCTTTCTTTCATTCTTGGGTCTCTTGTTAAGAATCCAGCTTTTTTTAGTTCTGGTCTTAAAGTCTCATCAGCTTTTAATAAAGCTCTTGATATTCCGTGTCTGATAGCTCCAGCTTGACCTGTGTATCCGCCACCATGTACGTTAACTAGAACGTCAAATTTATCTTTAGTTCCTGTTAAAACTAATGGTTGGTTAACTATGAACTTTAATGTATCTAATCCAAAGTAGTTATCCATATCTCTTTTATTTATTACAACTTTACCTTCACCAGGTACAAGTCTTACTCTAGCAACTGATTTTTTTCTTCTGCCTGTTCCGAAATGTTGAACTTTTGCCATTATATATTCCTCCTTACAATACCAATATTAGTATTTTAATTCTAATACTTCTGGGTTTTGAGCTTGGTTCTTGTGCTCTGGTCCTCTGTAAACTGTTAATTTTCTAGCCATTTGTCTTCCAAGAATTCCTTTTGGAAGCATTCTTCTTACAGCTTCTTCAAAAACGAATTCTGGTTTTTTAGCTAATGCTTCTCTGTAAGGTACTTCTTTTAATCCACCTGGATACAATGTGTGATGTCTTAACATTTTTTGATCTAATTTTTTACCAGTTAAAACAATTTTATCTGCGTTTACAACTATTACGAAATCTCCAGTATCTACATTTGGTGTAAATTCTGGTTTGTTTTTTCCTCTTAATATTGAAGCGATTTGGCTTGCAGCTCTACCTAATACCATTCCTTCAACGTCTACTACATACCATTTTTTTTGCATTTCGCTTGGTTTAGCTAAGTATGATTTCATCTTACTACCTCCCTGATTTTTAACAATTATAATTCTATGATAAAGATCCGGGGCTAATGGATCTTATACACAAATATTTATTATCCGAACAAAATTCATTATAATACAATTTACCGGGTGTGTCAATGATTTTAAACATTATTCCCAATAATCTTGTATTCGATATTTTTAACAACTTAAATATTAGTCATAATATACTTCAACTAAGCATAGTCCCTGTGGTGGACAGGTTTTCCCTGCATTTTTACGATCTTTACTCAAAATTATTTTTGGTATATCTTCTACTCTTATTTTTCCACATCCAACATCTACAAGTGTCCCCACTATAATTCTTACCATGTTATACAAAAATCCATCTGCTGCTATATATATTTTTATATAATCATCTTCTTTGTTTACACTTAGTTTACTAATTGTTCTTGTGGTCGTTTTAACAGAGCTTCCAATATTTCTAAAAGCCTCAAAATCATGAGTACCCATAAAAAAATCTGCTGCATTTTTCATTTTATCTATATGTAATTCACCCTTATAGTGATATGCGAAATTTCTACACAGTGGCATTCTTGCCTCAGTGTTTACTATTGTATAGCAGTACATCTTTCCCTTTGAATCATATCTTGCATGAAATTCATCTTCAACCTGACAAGACTCAATTACAGATACATCTTCAGGTAAATAATGATTTAATGCTTCACGAAACTTTGCTTCTGGGATACTACTATTAGTTTTAAAATTACATACATATCTTTTAGCATGAACCTTGCTGTCTGTTCTGCTACAACCTATAACGTTAACATTTTCTTTTGTTAAACTATAAATTGCTTCTTCAATAATTCCTTGAACTGTAGAACCTTTAGGTTGTTTCTGCCATCCCGTATAATTAGTTCCATCATACTCTAGTATCAATTTTATATTTTTCATATATATATCCCTTTATCTATACTATTACCAAAATCTCATATATATAATTATCCCAGTTAAGATTCCCATAACTAACATTGCAATATAGTCTCTTGATGTAATCTTAAGTACTTTCATTCTAGTTCTTCCATCTCCACCTTTATAACACCTTGCTTCCATAGCCATAGCTAATTCATCAGCTCTTCTAAATGAACTAATGAACAATGGTACAAGGATTGGTATGAGACTTTTTGCTCTACTAATTAAACTTCCACTTTCAAAGTCAGCACCTCTGGCCTTTTGCGCTTTCATTATTTTATCAGTTTCATCCATTAAAGTTGGTATGAATCTTAGTGCAATTGTCATCATCATTGCTAACTCATGGGCTGGTACTCCTATCTTTTTAAATGGGCCTAACAACTTCTCTATCCCATCTGTAAGCTCTATTGGAGATGTGGTAAGCGTTAATAAGGATGTTCCAATAATAAGAAATGTAAGCCTTAATATCATAAAAATGGCTGTAATTACACCTTCTTTATATATTTTTATAAATCCTAATTGCCAAAGTAAAGTATCTCCTCTAGTTAAAAACACGTTGAACAAAGCTGTTATTAACATGAGCATGAATATTGGTTTTACACCTTTATATATATATCTAAATTGAATCTTAGATATGGCAATTGCCATTATTGTAAATACAAAAATTACAATATATCCTGGGAAGTCTTTTATTAAAAATAGGTCTATTATAAATAATAAGGAAAATAGTATTTTCACCCTAGCATCTAATTTATGAATAAATGATTCTCCAGGCATATATTGTCCTATTGTAATATCTTTAATCATATTTACTCCTCCAAAATTTTATAAAAGGAGCCTAGTTTTTTGCTAGTATCCTAAGTAATTCTCTCTTAGCTTCTTCTAATGTAAAAATATCATCAGGTAATTCAAACCCTGCCTTTTTCAATTCTCTCATAAGATATGTAACTTGAGGTACTGCTAGGCCTACACTTTCTAAGGTCTCAACTTGTTTAAATATCTCTTTTGGTGTGCCATCTAATACACACTTTCCATTATTCATCACAAGTATGCGATCTGCAAGTTTTGCTACATCCTCCATACTGTGAGACACAAGAATAATAGTCATATTATAAGATTTGTGAAGTTCATACAACTGCCCTAGAATTTCATCTCTCCCTTTAGGATCTAATCCTGCTGTTGGCTCATCTAATATTAAAACCTTTGGCTCCATTGCTACAACACCAGCTATAGCTACTCTTCTTTTCTGTCCTCCACTTAAATCAAATGGAGATTTATTTTTAAACACTTCATAGTCAAGTCCTACCATTTCCATAGCTCTAATAGTTCTATTTAAAGCTTCTTCATCGGAAAGCCCTAGGTTTTTAGGACCAAACATTATATCCTTTTCAACGGTTTCTTCAAAAAGTTGATATTCAGCGTATTGAAATACCAATCCAACCTTTTTTCTTATTTCTGTAAGTTTAACACCACTAGCAGTGATATCTACTCCATCAACGAATATTTTGCCACTATTAGGCTTTAATAATCCATTCATATGTTGTATCAATGTAGATTTTCCTGAACCTGTATGCCCAATTAAAGCAACAAATTCACCATCATTTATATTTATGTTAACATCATCTAGTGCTTTTTTTTCAAAAGGAGTTTTTGCCATATATATATGAGTTAAATTTTCTATTTTAATTGACATAATTCTCTCACCATCTCATCTATAGTTAATATATCTGATTTTATATTAACACCGGATTTATTTAATTCATAGGCCAATTCTGTCATTTGTGGTACATCTAGACCAAGACGTTTCATAGTTTCTACATTCTGAAACACTTCTCTTGGTTCTCCTTCAATAATAATCTTACCAGAATCCATAACAAATATTTTATCAGCATCAACTGCTTCTTCCATGAAATGTGTTATAAGTACTATGGTTATTCCATTATTCTTATTTAAATCCATAATTGTATTTATAACTTCTTTTCTTCCAGATGGATCAAGCATTGCTGTTGGCTCATCTAGAACTATACACTCTGGCATCATTGCTAATATACCTGCAATAGCTACACGTTGCTTTTGTCCTCCTGATAAAAGATGTGGTCCATGTTTTTTATACTCATACATGTTTACACGCTTCAATGTGTCATCAACTCTTTGCCTTATCTCTTTAGGTTCTACACCTAAATTTTCAGGTCCAAAAGCTACATCTTCTTCCACAATTGTTGCAACAATTTGATTATCTGGATTTTGAAAAACCATCCCTGCCTTGCTTCTGATATTCCAAATATTCTCTTCATCACTAGTATTATATCCAGCCACAGTAATTTTACCGCTGGTTGGAATTAAAAGAGCATTAATATGTTTAGCAAAGGTAGATTTTCCTGATCCATTATGACCCAATATAACCACAAATTCACCCTTATTAATGGTAATATCAACGCCATCTATAGCTAACTTTATATTTCCTTCGCTATCTGGAGGATAACTATATCTTAAGTTTTCACTAATGATTTCAGGCGTTTTTTCATGATCTAAAACATTTAATTTACCTATTTCATTTAAATGATTTTTTTTATCAAGTTGTACATCTTGAAAATTATTATTGTTTTCCATTCATTATCCCTCCATTAGAGAGTTCCTATTTAAAAGTTTATTCTACAACAAAACGGGGACTAAGTTAGCCTTACTTAATCCCCTTGAATTAATTATTACACTAATTCTAATATAACAACCTCTGCTCCATCGCCTCTTCTTGGTCCCATTTTCATTATTCTAGTGTATCCACCGTTTCTTTCAGCGTACTTTGGAGCTATGTTATCAAATAAATTTTTAACAACTTCTTCTTCTGTAACAAATGCAAGCACTTGTCTTCTGGCATGAAGATCTCCTCTTTTTGCTAAAGTTATCATTTTCTCAGCTAATCTCTTAGTTTCCTTAGCTCTAGCTTCAGTTGTTTCGATTTTACCAAACTTTAAGAAACTAGTAGTAAGATTTCTAAGCATCGCCATTCTTTGATCAGTTGGACGTCCTAACTTACGTTGCTGTGCCATATCTATACCTCCTTACTCTTCGCTAGGTTTGAATGTCAATCCTAGGCCTTCAAGTTTTTGCTCAACCTCTTCAAGAGATTTTTTACCTAAGTTTCTTACCTTCATCATGTCATCCATGGTCTTCTCTGTTAGCTCTTGAACTGAATTAATACCAGCTCTCTTTAAGCAATTAAAGCTTCTAACAGATAAATCAAGTTCTTCTATAGTCATTTCTAGGACTTTTTCTTTCTTATCTTCTTCTTTTTCTACCATGATTTCTACATTATCTGCATGATCAGTTAATGTCATAAATAATTTAAAGTGTTCAATAAGAATCTTTGCTGATAAACCAATCGCCTCATCAGGTCTAATAGTTCCATTAGTCCAAATTTCTATAGTTAATTTATCATAATCTGTAATCTGTCCCACTCTCGTATTTTCAACGTTAAAGTTAACTCTTTTAACTGGAGTGTAAATTGAATCAACAGGTATAGTTGATATAGGTTTGTCATCAGATTTGTTCTTGTTTTGAGAAACATATCCTCTACCACTATTAATATTGATTTCCATATATAATTTTCCACCTTCAGCTAAGGTAGCAATATGAAGATCTTTACTAATTACCTCTATATCTGCGTCAGTTTTAATATCTCCGCCTGTTACTTCACCAGGACCTTCAGCATCAATATATATTGTTCTTGGGCCCTCGCCAGACATCTTTATAGCTAATCCCTTTATATTAAGGATTAGCTCAGATACGTCTTCTTTAACTCCGTGTACAGTTGAGAATTCGTGTAAGACACCATCAATTTTAATCGAATTAGCAGCAACTCCAGGTAGTGAAGAAAGAAGAATTCTTCTTAATGCATTACCTAAAGTTATTCCATAACCTCTTTCTAACGGTTCTACAACAAATTTGCCATATGTACCATTTTCAGCGGTCTCAACACATTCTATTTTTGGCTTTTCAATTTCTAACATTAATAACCCTCCTTTTAAATTTAGTGGTTTTTTTATATCGAGGGCAACTGATTACATTATCGGTTATTTACTGTATAACTCAACGATTAATGTTTCGTTAACAGGAACATCTATGTCTTCTCTTGTAGGTATTGTAACAACTTTACCTTCAAATGATTCAACATTTCCTTCTAACCAATTTGGTAATGTCTTTGGATTTTCAGCAAAAACTTTGAATTTTTCAGAAGATCTGCTTTTATCTCTAACAGATATAACATCCCCAGCTTTTACAGAGTAAGACGCGATATCTACTTTCTTGCCATTTACTAGGAAGTGGCCATGGTTTACTAATTGTCTAGATTCAACTCTAGAACTACCGTATCCTAATCTGTAAACAACGTTATCTAATCTTAATTCTAGGAATTTTAATAGGTTTTCACCTGTAATTCCTCTTTGTTTTTCAGCTCTTTCGTAGTACTTTCTAAATTGTCCTTCAAGAACTCCATAGATTCTCTTAGCTTTTTGCTTTTCTCTTAATTGAGTTCCATAGTTAGACATTTTCTTTCTGCTTTGACCATGTTGTCCTGGTGCATAACCTCTTCTTGTGAAAGCACATTTTTCAGTAAAACATCTATCACCTTTAAGGTTAAGCTTAAGACCTTCTCTTCTACAAAGTCTGCATGTAGCTCCAGTATATCTTGCCATTAATTACACCTCCTGTTAATTAAACTCTTCTTCTTTTTGGTGGTCTACAACCATTATGTGGAACTGGAGTTACGTCTTTAATTAGAGTAACTTCTAAGCCAGCTGCTTGAAGTGATCTTATAGCTGCTTCTCTACCTGCTCCTGGACCTTTTACGTAAACTTCAACACTTTTTAAACCATGTTCCATTGCTGCTTTTGCTGCTGTTTCAGCTGCCATTTGAGCTGCGAATGGTGTACTTTTTCTTGAACCTCTAAATCCTAATCCACCAGCACTTGCCCATGACAATGCATTTCCAGCTGCATCAGTAAGTGTAACGATGGAATTATTGAAAGTAGATTTAATGTGTGCAGCACCGTGCTCAACATTTTTTCTTTCTTTTTTTCTTCTACTTCTAACTTTCTTTTGAGCCATTATGTTCCCTCCTTACTATTTCTTCTTACCTGCCATAGTCTTCTTAGGACCTTTTCTTGTTCTTGCATTAGTTTTAGTCTTTTGACCTCTAACTGGAAGACCTTTTCTATGTCTAATTCCTCTATAACATCCTACTTCTTTAAGTCTCTTTATGTCCAAGGCAATTTTTCTTCTAAGATCGCCTTCGACCTCTATGCTCTTATTAACATAATCTCTTATTGTATTTACTTCTTCTTCAGTTAAATCCTTGATTCTTGTATCTGGATTTACTCCTGTAGCTTCAAGTATTTCATGAGATTTTGGTAATCCTATACCAAATATATAAGTTAGACCTATCTCAACTCTTTTTTCTTTTGGTAGGTCAACACCTGCTATTCTTGCCATCTACAATCTACACCTCCTAAGTATTTCTACTTATTATATTTTCATTAACCTTGTTTTTGTTTATGTTTAGGATTTTCACAGATAACCATTACTCTTCCTTTTCTTTTTATGACTTTACATTTATCACAAATAGGTTTAACTGATGGTCTTACTTTCATAGCTAACCCTCCTTATTACTTATCTCTCCAAGTTATTCTCCCACGAGTCAAATCATATGGAGAAAGTTCTACTGTAACCTTATCGCCTGGTAATATTCTTATAAAATTCATTCTTAATTTTCCAGAAATATGAGCGAGTATTTTGTGCCCACTCTCCAATTCAACTTGAAAAGTTGCATTAGGCAGAGTTTCTAAAACAACACCTTGCATTTCAATTATATCATCTTTTGACATAAGGGTAATCAAACCTCCTCTGTTATATCTTCAACCTGCAAAAATTTTTTTATTTTAGAATTACTAATCTTCCCATCAGACAAGATTGTATTTCTAATATCATCAGCCAAAACATCTTTGAAAACTAAATGCTTAATTTTCTTTTTCTTTGGCTTTTCAATTTTTCTAAGGTCTCCATCTGAAATATAGACATACTCGGCGTCTATTATACCGATAATGATAAAGAATTTACCTTTATCTCTTCCTGATTTTGAATGTACTACCTTTCCTAAAAGGCTGTTATCATCCACTTTAGTCACCTCATTAGCTCAAAGTTAGTATTTCTACACCATCATTAGTTATAGCTACAGTGTTTTCATAATGGGCAGATAACTTTCCATCACAAGTAACTACAGTCCAACCATCCGGTTTGATCTTAACTTTGTAATTTCCCATGTTTATCATAGGTTCAATCGCAAGCACTATACCGTGTACTAACTTAGGGCCTTTACCAGCAGTACCGTAATTAGGAACCTGAGGATCTTCATGCATAGAAGTACCTATGCCGTGTCCAACAAAATCCCTAACCACAGAATATCCAAAACTTTCAGCATACTTTTGTATAGCTGACGAAATATCAGTAAGTCTATTGCCGACTACTGCCTTTTCAATGCCCTTAAAGAATGATTCTTTAGTAACATCTATTAGACGTTGTGCTTCCTTAGAAATACATCCTACAGGAAAAGTTCGTGCAGCATCACCATGAAATCCATTGAGTATTGCTCCACAATCAACACTGATAATATCACCTTCAACTAATACCCTATCACTAGGAAAACCATGTATTACTACATCATTTACTGATGCACATATT
>DAMAVY010000063.1:0-11408 GCA_032077725.1 Clostridium sp.
ATACCTCTTAATGCTTCTACGGTTAGCGCTGCTGCTATATCAGAATTCTTTATTAAGTTTATTCCATCACATAGAGCAAGTGTTCCTACTGCAGTCATAACCTGAGTACCATTAATTAGTGCTAATCCCTCTTTAGCTATTAATTCTACTATTTCAATTCCAGCTCTGTTCATTGCTTCTCTACCACTCATTATTTCACCTTGGTATTCAGCTTCTCCTTCACCTATCATTGGAAGTACCATGTGTGATAGAGGTGCTAAATCTCCAGAAGCCCCAAGAGATCCTTTCTCAGGAATCATAGGATGCACGCCCTTATTTAACATATCTACTAAAGTTTGTAGTGTAGATAATCTTATACCTGAGTATCCTTTTGATAGAGCATTTGCTCTAAGTAATATTATTGTTCTAACTATATCAGTATCAAGCTTATCTCCAAATCCACAAGAATGTGATATTATAAGATTTCTTTGAAGAGTTTTACAGTCCTCCCCTGATATAGACACATCAGAAAACTTTCCAAACCCAGTTGTTATTCCGTAAACAACTCTATCCTCTTCAACAATTTTATCTACTATGCTTCTAGATTTTTTTACTCTTTTTATAGCTTCCTCACTAATTTCTACTTTATAGTTATTTCTAGCTACATTTATTACATCTTCCAGTTTTAAATCATTTCCATTAATAATTACTTTATTCATTCACAATTCCCCCTATTTCGATAATATAAACTTTTCTTCTATTATATCACTAGTATTCTTTAAAACCTTCCAATAACCTCTTTATTATTGCATCAGAATATTATGAATATTTTCAATGTAGTAGCAGTTTAACTTATTAAAGCAATATGATTCAAAAAAAATTAAAAAAAATCTGCAGCTAACATTTTATTGCAGATTTTTTTAATTTAATTAAATTTAATTTTTAACAGTATCTTTAGCCAATTGAACAATGGATATAACTATAAGACTACTTCCAGCTATAACCTTAAGTGTTAGTGGCTCTCCCAAAACTATTACTCCTAAAATTAAAGCTACAATAGGCTCTAATGCGCTAAAAATAGCTGAATTTGTTGGTCCTATAAGCTTTACACCCTTTAAAAATGCCATCAGTGCAATTACAGTAGATATAAATGCAATTAATAATATTGCAATGATGCCATAAAAATTAATTTTATGATTAAAACTATGAGTTATAATTCCGATGCCTCCGCCCATAACTGCAGATGTTACGGATATGTAAAAGGTAATAACATAACTATTTATATTTTTAAATAATGGATTTGATACTCCTAATATGTATATAGCATAGCATAAAGCTGCTATCATTACTAAAGTTACACCTAGTATATTTATATTCCCCGCCTTTGTATCTAGCATTATAAATAACCCTAAGATAGAAATCAGTAAACAGGCAAATTTTTTCACTTTAAATTTTTCTTTATATATTATTATTGATAAAACCATTACTATTAATGGATATGTATAAAGTATCATTCCTGCTATACCTACATCAACATAATTGTAAGATATAAATAGTAGTATTGACGTCATAGAATATCCAAATATACCTAATAATATTATACGTATAAGTTGCTGTTTAGATAATTTAAGAGAAATCTTTTGACTCTTAATGTAAAAAAACATAAATATTGATGCAAATGTAAATCTTAGTGCAATAGTACTTATCGCATTAGCTCCTCCCTTATAGGATAACTTTGCCAAAATCGGCATTACCCCAAAGGCTATTGAGGAGATTACTATATAAAAAATTCCCCTTATTTTTTCACTATTCTTGTCCATAATTTACCCCTACCCCCTAAATATAAGATATTTACAATTTATAATATGCATCATAATAATTTATGCATATATATAAATGGTTTAACCCCAATATTCTTCATAATCTATGCATAAATCAATCCTTGTGTCCGAGCTTAAATTTTACATCATCATTATGCTTATAAATAAAATTGTAGCGAGTCTATTCAAAATAAAATTAGAATTTTTAATAAAAAATATTAAATTGCTCCTTCTTTCTTAAATACTTTAAATACTGTAGTAAATAGCAATTTAAAATCATACAAAACAGAAAATTTGCTTATATATATTAAATCATAATATATAGTTTTTCCTAGTTCAATTTCTCCTCTTCCACTAACTTGTGCAAGCCCTGTTATCCCTGGTAAAACTAATAATCTTTGAAAATAATTTTCTGGATAGTATTTTACTACTTCTGGTATTTCGGGTCTAGGTCCTACTAAACTCATATTTCCAAACAAAACATTAAATAATTGAGGTATTTCATCAAGGCTAGAATTTCTTAAAAATCCTCCAACTTTAGTTATTCTATTGTCAGTTTTGCTCTGAAACACAAAACTATCCATATTGCTTGGATCTAATTCTAACTTTCTTTTACTTTCGGCTGATACTACCATAGTTCTAAATTTATATATAGTAAAATTCTTTCTATCTTTACCTACTCTAACTTGTTTGAACAATATCGGTCCCTTACTATCAAGCTTTATAGCTATAGCAATAATTAAGTATACAGGAAGTAATATTATTATTCCTATTAATGATAATATAATATCTAAAACTCTTTTTATAAAAAATTGAATTTTTTTATCGTCAATTTTCTCTTTTACATCAATTATTATATTGTTTTCCAAAATAATTCCTCCTTGTACGAACACAAAGTTATTATACCATTTATTATACAGAAATAATATTTTTTTTTATTACAAATTTATTAATTAATATACTCATATTATGTGAATAATGAACCTATATTATCACTCTAAAAAGTTATATATTATAGAAACATTCTCCAAAAATAAATATTTACCTATCTAATGTAACTCTATCATTCTTTATAATGGTAAATAACATTAATGCTACTTTCGTTTAATTGCATTTTGTGATATAAATTAACTTAAAATTAGCTATCATTCAAAATGCCTCTTACCCTTTAGTCAATGTACTTTAAATTCATGTTTCCAGTGGGTTAACATAAAAAAGACTTAATTCCTATGAGAATTAAGTCTTTTTTCTCTAATTAAATATCTTTACTATTTATGATGTTTATTTACAATATCAGTAACTGCATTAATTACATCTTGAACATCTTCATCAGACATTTTTGGATAAAGTGGTAATGAAAGTATGGTATCAAAATAACTTTCAGTAATTGGTAAGTCACCTTCTTTACATCCAAAAGTATTTCTATAATAACTCATTAGATGAACTGGTATAAAATGCACACTAGTACCAATATTAGCTTCCCCCATAAGTTCTATAAATCTGTCTCTATCAATTGTGAGCTTATCTAAAGCTAATCTTAATACATATAAATGCCAAGAATGAGTTGAACCCTTAGCTTCTACAGGTATTTTAACCCCATCTAAGTTTGAAAAAGCTTCAGCGTATTTACTAACAATTTCTTTTCTTCTTTCTTGCATTGCTGGCAACTTATCCATCTGAGTATTTCCAAGAGCAGCTTGAATATCAAACATATTGTATTTATGTCCTGGATACTCTATATCATATCTCCAAGAACCACCTTTACCATATCTATTCCAAGCAGCTTTACTCATACCATGACAAGATATAACTCTTGCTTTTTCAGCTATATCTTCACGATTAGTTACTAACATTCCACCTTCACCAGTACATATGTTTTTAGTTGCATAGAAACTAAAAGATGCGCAATCACCTTTTTTTCCTATTACATCACCATTGTAAAAAGTATCTACAGCATGAGCTCCATCTTCTGATACAAATAAATTATGCTTTTCTGCTATAGCTCTAATCTTATCCATATCACATGCATTACCAGTGTAATGTACAGGAACAATTGCACTAGTTTTTTCTGTTATCTTATCTTCTATCTTATCTGGGTCTATTAATCCAGTTTCTGGATCTATATCTACAAATACAGGTGTAGCTCCAGCGTGGATTATAGTATTTACTGTAGATGCAAAAGTCATTGAAGTTGTTATAACTTCATCTCCTGGCTTAACACCTCCTGCTATAAGTGCTATATGTAATGCAGCAGTTGCAGAATTCATTGCAATGGCGTATTTAGCACCAGTGTATTCTGCAAATCTTTTTTCAAAAGCAATAGTTCGTGGTCCTTTAGCTACCCATCCTGATTTTAAAGTTTCTACAACTTCATTAATATCCGCATCATCAATTAGCGGAATAGAATATGGTAAAAAAGTTTCTCTTTTTTTAAACATATAGTTCACTCCTATCTTATCTTTTTAAAATATCTAATTCAAACAAAAATTACTGAGTTAAAATAGTGTATTCACTACAACTCTTTCTCTATTTAACCGCTCCAATTATATCACAAATCTTCTCAGAAGATTTTCCATCTCCAAATATCACTTTTTGCTCCTTGCTTGGTACGAAATTCAATATAGCATCAAGAATCTTATCTTTATTAGTTCCAACGATTCTATTCCAATCATTTTCTACAGTTTCTACCCACTCTGTTTCATCTCTCATGGTAATGCATGGCTTCTTCATAAAGAATGCTTCCTTCTGAACTCCACCACTATCCGTAACTATCTTGACACAATTGCTTTCAAGAGCAAGCATATCTAAATATCCAATTGGATCAATTACTATTATGTTGTCACTAAATTTTAAGCCATAATCACTCATGTATTTCTTAGTTCTTGGGTGTAGGGGAAGAATAATAGTCTTCCCACTAGCATTTAATGCTTCAATGATGTTTCTTAATCTTGAAATATCATTAGTATTTTCAGCTCTATGTATAGTAGTTAAAATAAATTCCTTATCCTTTAAACTTAATCTATCAATAATTGTGCTGTTAGTTTTAGCAATTTCTCTAAAATGAAGTACTGCATCAAACATTACATCTCCCACATTATATACATTATCTGTAACACCTTCTGCATTTAAGTTTTTAACTGCAGTGTCTGTTGGTGCAAATAACTTTGTAGCTAGATGATCTGTAAGGATTCTATTCTGCTCTTCAGGCATAGCCTTATTATAGCTTCTAAGGCCTGCTTCCACGTGAATTACTGGTATTAACATCTTACTTGCTACCAGTGCTCCAGCTAAAGTAGAATTAGTGTCTCCATAAACTAATACTATATCTGGCTTTTCAGCTTCATATATTTCCTCTAGCTTAATCATCATTTCACCAGTTTGCTTACCGTGACCTCCAGATCCAACCGAAAGATTGTAATCAGGATATGGAATGCTTAATTCATCAAAAAATATCTTAGACATATTTTCATCGTAATGTTGTCCAGTATGAATTAATATTTCAGTATTATTTTCTCTTAACTTATTAGATACTGCTGCAGCCTTGATAAACTGTGGCCTTGCTCCAATAACCGTTATTATCTTCATAAAGTTTACTCCTTTAAAATCTATTTCTTTAATAAACCCTTATATATATTATTTACCTTTTCGAAATTGTCTTTAACATTATATTTTTCTACAACATATTTTCTACCGTATTTACCCATAGAATCTCTTAATTCCTTATTTGCAATTAGTTTATCCATAGCTTCCTGTAACTGCGAAATATTTCCTCTTTCTATAACAATACTACTTTTATTAGGGCACGTAGCTTCAGGTAACCCCCCCGCATCAGAAACTATAGTTGCTGTTCCACATGCCTGAGCTTCTACCGCAGAAACTCCAAAGCTCTCAAAATTTGATGGAATAACTGCAACATCAAATCTATTAAAAGCTTCAACGACTTGTTTTTGACTAATATATCCTAAAAATGTTACTTTATTAGCTATATTTAAATCACTACATAACTTGTTTAAATACTCTCGTTGAGATCCAGTCCCGGCTATTTCAAGAGTTATATTTTCATACTTTTTACATAGGTTACCAAAAGCTTTAATAAGATAATCAATACCGTAAATTTTCTCTAATGTCTTTACAGTGCCAATTACAATATTATTTTTCTCTTTATACTTATCCTTCAATGGTTTAAATACATCAATGTCTACTCCAAAAGGTGTTATCTCCATGGATTTATCAGTATATTTTTTAGTTTCCTCAGCCATTGCTACACTTGTAGATAAAATCATATCAGCTTTTGATAAGTTTCTCTCTACAAACTTTCTACATACTATATTCTTTCTAGGAAAATCATACACATCGCTCCCCCATACTGATATAATATATGGACGAAATTTTGTGCAACCTCCCAAAAATCCGTAACTAGTTGCATAATGTGCGTGTAAAATATCTGGGTTTATTTCATTAACTAGCCTTTTAACCTTACCAATGTATTTAAAGTAATTCAGCTTGTTGATTACATTCTCTTTACTTACTTCTTCAACCTTAACATTTAGGCTATGTACTGTAACCCCAGGTATTTCTCCATCATTTAGTGATATAACGTCTATTTCATATCCTAGGGATGTAAAAATTGAACACCATTTTTTAGTATGCACGCTACTGGCATCAGATAAATAACAAATCTTCATTTTCTACTCCTTTTATCTTAGTTCTTTTTATATAGACTATTAATGACCTTAACTGTCCTAATTTACCATGTGATTTACATGTATATTTGATTCTATATTTATAAAAAAATTAAATTTACAGTTTACTTTATCTCTTTAATATTATTTTTCTTTTTTACAGTATAGTTATATATAAATTTGCTTAAATATTGGATAAAAATAAACAATAGAATTATTAAGATCAGATTAGAATTATATATAAAATCAAAGAATCCGCCTTGAGTAGAATATGCTAAATTTTGTGTCAAAATAGCAAACAATACCACATTTAAAATACTTTTCTTTATCTTCTTAGCAAATACATAATATACTAATCCAAATAAGATACCTACATAAACTATACTTAATATAATCCCTATTACTCCAAAGTTTGCATAAGCCTCACCTATGAAAAAAGCATTCATTACTCCAGCAATTCCTTCATACACATGCTGTGAACCGTAAAAAGCCATAACAATTTTTGACGACCTTAAATGTACTAAGTTTAGTCCCATTAACTTGGTAATGGTACTTGACATACTTCTTCCCATTAAAAATGGAACCGAATCTGGAAATAAATCAAGATGATACATAAGGGTCCCCACCTGGGTAAAAATTACTCTGCTTATGGGTCCATTATGAATATCCAAACTTACTCCGCCACCTGTCAATATATACATTAGTGCAATAATACCTGCAAATCCAATAGTCATAGCATACATATATATTCTCTTTATCCCATTATTCATAAAAATATAAATAATAACAAACACAAATAAGTAAAATACTATAGGAGCTTTTGAAAAATCATATGTCTTTACAAATATGGATGATATAAACAGAGCAATGAATATTGCTCTCCATCTTGTCTTCTTTGTAATAAAAGCATATGCGAATGCAATATATGACAAAACCGGTATGAATGATAATATAAGTATATTTTTTATATATTCATTAATTATAACAGTTTTAGAAATAATAATTCTTTCCGTTTTAAAATTAAACCCTGCTTCAGCATGTATTAATTTCAAAAGGGGAACATATCCAATTTTAAAAAATAACAATACCATCATAAGAATACATAAACTTGCTATACTTACCACTATGTAGAAAATAATTTTTTCATTTTCAATAGTCACATTTTTTTCTAAATAGTTATTATAAACCTCTTTAATATCAGTCTTTAGCACTTTATGTGTAATTATTATCATTAATGGTAACAAAATTGATGTAAGAAGAACAAATAAAAATGTAAATGGTATCGTTTCTTCATTAATTAAATAATTAATTGTATAATGTTTTTTATCTCCTAAGAAAACAAGACTTGCGCCTATATAAGTTTGTAATATAAACAAGTAAAATGTATAGGAAATAATATTTAGTTTTGTTATACTTAATGTCCCTGCGGCCTTTTTAAATAAATATGTACTTAAAGTTAAGCCTAATGCAACTATTAATATCTTTAAAATCATAAAATTTTCTTCCTTTACTTATTATCATTATAAATCTTATCTATAAGAAACTCTTTAGTTTTAGTATCTGCATTTTTAAATCTAGTTTTCATTTCCTCTATTTGATTTCTATCAACCTCATCATCTAAATAAAACTCATTCATGCTCTTCAATTCTGTTAATAGTGAAACGTCTACTACTTCTGTATATCTTAGATTAATTTTTTTCAAATTAACTAAATTTTTAATTTCTGTTAAATCTTTTATATCATTATATGATACATTAAGTTCTTGTAATTCAATATTATCTTTAACAAAATCCAGATTATTGATATTATTATATGAAAGCTCTAATATATGTAAATTTAAGAGTAATTTTAAAGAGCTTACATTATTAATTCCATCTCTATTAGCCTTTAATTCTGTAAGATTAACTAAATTCTCTATGCCAGATAAATCTGAAATATAGTTATTAGAAATTTCCAGATTAACTAAACTGGTTATCTTACTTAAGTTTTCAATGTCACTAATCCTATTATTGGCTAGTTTTAAGATTTTTAAATTATTTAATTGAGTTAATGGCTCTGTGTCACTTATATTATTTTTTGTAAGACTTAATTCTACAAGAGATGGTAAGTTTTCAAGAGCACTTACGTCTTTTACTTGATTGTTGGTCAAATCTAATTTAACTAAATTTGTTAAATTTTCAATAGCAATGATATTTTCAATTTTATTTGAACTTAAATCTAAAACTTTAATATAAGATAAATCTTTCATGCAGTCAATACTTGATATTTCATTAATTTTCAAATCTACATTTATAAGTGATGTGAAATATTGAATTCCTTCAATACTCTTAATTTTTTTATCACTTAAATCAAGATCTTTAATTGACATTACATCTGAATCATAAATTTTTCCTACATATTTTTTAATTTCTTTTCGTACAGCCCATTCAAAATTTTTATCAGGCATTTCTATTACTTTAGCATCCTTGTATTTCTTTGTGTTTAACTTACTATTCTCAATAATTTTAAACCCTAAAATTATTATGGCTAATAAAATAATAGCGGTAAAAAATAATATCCATACTTTTTTAGTATTTTTTTTTATATATTCTACAATTTTGTTCATAAATCCTCCATCATCTTCTTAGCATCCTATTTATTGTTGTTTTTATAGACTTTATTTCTTCTTCATTTATATAAAACAAACTTTTAAAAGTGAAATTTTCTTTTTTAATAAATACAATAACATAGCTAACACCATAAAATGTATATGAAATGCTTGAAGCAATAGCAGCTCCCACTATACCCACTACTGGAATTAAACATGCATTAAGTATAACATTCAAAGCGAAAACTGTAAAAGTTATATATAAATGTATCTTGGGTTCTCCTGTACTTTGAAAATACGATGCAGAAATTTTTCCAATAGAAGCAAATAATATACCTATAAACAATATTATTGTTGGCATAATTGCTCCGCTAAACTCATTTCCATATATTATAGGGATAAGAGGAGTACAACATATACCTGCTATCATCAATATAAAAGTTATATAAAATGATACTTTAATTGTTTTACTTGTAATTCTATTTCTTTCACTTGGTTCATCATTGTTCATATTATATAGCCTACCAAGTATTGCACTTGCTACACTACTAGGGATCATAAACAATATTTCAGCTAAAGATACTGCTGTAGAATAAACTCCAAGTTGTTCTTTCCCAAGCATAAAATCAATAAAGTATAAATCAACTTTATAATTTAGAAATATAAAAAGTGTTGCTAAGTAGATTGATATCCCAAACTTAAACTCCCTTTTAAGTAATATCTTATCCAAAACGAATTTGAAGTTAATTTTAGTATTTTTTCCTAAAAATAAAGAATTAATCACTACAGGTAATGAAGTTACTAATAAAAATGTTGATACATTTAATGTTTTAGTAACCCATAAAACAACTATTGTAAATAACTTTATCAAATTAGAAGTCAGTGAAATTCTATTAACTTCAACAATTCTCTCATTTGCAATATAAAAAGTTGATAAAAATTCTGATATCATTGTAAATACAAGAACAAGTATCCCTAATATAACTATAAAATAATTATACTCCGTAAATGCTATCCCAGTACTTCTACAGATTAGAATAACTGTTGACATTAGTAGGCTCATAACAATAGTATATGTTAAATTATTATTAAATACATCTTCACTACTATATTCAGTTTTCTTGCTGAAATAAGGAGTCGCAGAAGTAATTCCAAGATGGCCATATTGACCCACAACTTGAAAAATAAGTAAAAAAGATACAGTTACTCCTTTTCCTCCAGCTCCTAGCACCCTTGAAACAATTATGCTTACTAAAAATGCTAACACTGCTGTGATTATTTGTGTAATAAAATTGCTTGCTATATTTTTTTTATATCCCACTAATTGTACCTCACTTATTTACTCTTTAATTTCTTTATACTTATTGTTTAAAATTATTTAAAAGCGAATTTAACTGGTATTGATATAAAGATTAATTTTACTATTTCAAATCTAAACTTATGCTTTTACAGCCCCTTCATATACCTTCTTTAACTCCTCACCTATTACCTCATAAGAATATTTATCTACTATATACTGCTTTATATCCTTACTGGAAAACTTAGAATAGTTTTCTACCATGCTATTTAACCCATTATATAATTCTTCCACACTTCTACTTTTAACTAGTATACCAGTTTTGTCATTAATTACTTCCTGGGGTCCTCCACATCTTGTCGCCAACACTGGTCTTCCATAACTCATGCTTTCAATAAGTACTGCACCAAAAGTTTCCTTTACACTAGATGAAACTAAAAAGTTACTTGCCTTTATATAAGATCCTGTCTCAGTATTAGGCACACGTCCTATAAAATTACAATTATCCTTTATTCCTAATTTTATTGCAAGATTTTCATAAGTTTTCTTATATATGCCATCTCCTATGAATACTGCATTAACTTTGAATTCTGTATTCTTAATAAACTTAGCTAATGCAGGGATTAAATACTTTAACCCCTTTACTTCATTAGATGTCATACTTCCAATAAAAAGTATATCCACTCTATGAGAAATTTTTTTAATAGTTACCGTTTCTTTGGGTACCTCTATAACATTTCCTATAACTTTCCCATCAAAGTCATAGCCTAAATTCTTAAGCTCTTCAGCTAAAAAACTACTAACAGTTATTACTTTTTTCGCTTTTGAATATACTTTTCTAAGAATTACATTATAGAATCTATCAGCATATTCTTTTACATTAGATCTATGTTCAGTTAATACATAGGGAATATTTTTGTTTGAGAAAGAATTTATGTATGATATAAGTCCTGCTGGATAGCCCACATGAGCATGAATTATATCAATATTATTCTCTTTGATTACTTTATTTAAATCTCTACATGAATTTTTAAAGCTAATAA
>DAMAVY010000064.1:0-10994 GCA_032077725.1 Clostridium sp.
CGATGACTACACCAATGGCTTCTCCATGAGACTCTCCAAAAACTGATATTTTTATTTTAGTCCCTATTATTGAACTCAACTACATCACCTCCTAGTGCTATATAATCCTTAAAGAAATTAGGATAAGATTTCTCAATTGCCATTGGATTGTTTATAACAACTTCCCCAGTAGCTCTAGTAGCTGCAATGGCTAATGCCATTGCAATTCTATGGTCATTATGAGAATCAACCTTCCCACCGCTAAATTCATTAACTCCTTTTATTATTAAGGAATCCTCCAGTTCTGTAATCTTAGCACCTAACTTATTTAACTCAACGGTAATAGCATTAAGTCTATCACATTCCTTAATTCTAAGTCTTTTAGCATTTATTATTCTAGTTTCCCCATATGAAAGACTAGCTAAAACTGCAAGAATAGGAACTAAATCCGGACAATTAGACACATCAATTTCTATACCTTTAGTCTTAGAGGGAAGTGCTCTTATGCTACTTTCTGTCTCTTCTATGCCACATCCCATAGCCTTCAGTATATTTAATATTGCCTTATCTCCTTGAATAGAATCTCTTTTTAAACCGGTGCATGTGATGCTAGAACCTAATGCTCCGGCTACTAAAAAGAAAGCAGCTTGGGAATAATCCCCTTCTATATAATAATCTCTTGGACAATACTTTTGGTTTCCTTTAATCTTGAAAAACTTATAATCCACATTTTCAATATATATTCCAAAATCCTTTAGAGTTTCTAAAGTAAGATCTACATAACCCAAAGACTCCAATTCTGTTGTTACCCTTATCTCGGAATCTCCATCTAAAAGAGGAAGAGCAAATAGTAGTCCAGTAATAAATTGAGAGCTTATGTCTCCTCTTAAGTTGTATGTCCCTGGAAATAATTTTCCATTTATTTTTAGTGGTAATCCTCCATTTACTGTACTATAGTTTATACCCTTTTTTTCAAACACCTCATAATATGAAGTTAATGGTCTTGTAACAAGGTTTCCTTTACCTTCAAAAATATATATTCCCTCTTTAACTAATGCTACAGGAATAAGAAATCTCAAAGTTGAACCAGATTCATTGCATTGTAAATTAACGCTTCCATCATAAGAAAACACATTAAAGCCATCAATGATTAATCTAGAATCCGTTTCCTCTATATTCGTCCCTAATTTTTTCATAATGTTTACTGTAGCAACTATATCCTTTGAAAATTGAACATTATCAATAATAGAAATACCTTTACATAAAGCTGCTGAAATTATTCCCCTATGGGCTAAACTCTTGGATGGAGGAATTATAATCTCCCCATTTAACCTTTTAGGGTTTATCTTAATTTTTTTCATTTTTTCTCCCTTGAAATAAATTTCTCTAATTCTTTACTGGGAATTTTATGAATAAACCCTTCTCCAATATCCCTAATGAGAATTAAATTTATAAAACTTCCTATGTTCTTCTTATCTACTCCTATAGCCTTTATAATATCTTCTTTACTTTCACTGCCTATGCTATGTGGTAAGTTAAACTTATCTAATAAGTCTTTTATCCTACTAGAAGCTCCAGCTTTACATAACTTTAATTCTTCACATCTAGCTACTATCGTGTACATACCCACAGACACTGCCTCACCATGGGAAAGTCCCTGATAATCTTGAAGCTTTTCTAGAGCGTGACCAATAGTATGACCGAAATTCAAAATCATTCTTTCCCCTATATCTTTTTCATCTTTTTCAACTATGCTTCTCTTTATATCACAACAATTATATATTATGTATTCCATATTATTAAATAGTTCTTCGTAATTTTCAATTTTCTCTAGCCTGTAAAAGAGATTTTTATCCTTTATGGCTCCATACTTTATAGCTTCTCCAAGCCCATCGTTTAGATATCTTCTATCTAAAGTTTTTAACACCTTTGGATCAATATAAACTGCTTTAGGATGATAGAAGTTTCCTATCAAATTTTTACCTCGTGGCAAATCTATAGCAACCTTTCCACCTATGGATGAATCTATTTGTGCTAGTAATGAAGTTGGAATCTGAACATAGGGAATTCCTCTTAAAAGAGTGGCAGCGCAAAATCCTGTTAAATCCCCAATTACGCCTCCACCCAAAGCAATAATTAAGCTTCCCCTATTTAAGTTAAAGTCTAAAAGTTCATTATATAGTTTCATAAGAGAATCTACTTTCTTACTTTCCTCTCCTGGTCTTAAAACCACTTTCAATACATGGAAGTTCTTATCCTTTAAAGATTTATAAACTATATCCCCATAAAATTCATCTACATTTTCATCGGTAATTATGGCTATCTTTTCCCCTGAATATATCTTTGAAATTTCTTTACCTATATTATTAATAATACCTTCTTCAATAAGGATATCATATTTATTACTTGGAAGGTTCACTTCTAATTTTTTCATCTTATCTTCCCTTCTTAAAGAGTAAATAAGAGTCTAAGTCTTATTTACTGCTTCAAAATCCTTTATTTAAATCTTACCTAATACTTTAAATTATATCCCAAGGTTTGTATTTCATCTATTAAGTTTTAAATTTATGTATTGGTTTACTGAATATTTCATTTATTAACCTCACTATCCCTCATTACATATTTTACTCATAAATGCAATTGATGTAAAATATGCTATAATAGAGTATAGAATTATAAAAATCGTTGGTATTATTATAATTTAATTATAATAATATCCAGCCATAAATTTTTTAACTATATAAATATATTATTTAATTGGAGGTTACTATGAAATTTTTTAACAATCCTTCTGTAATGATTACTGAGGCAAAGAAAGCTAAGCATCAATTAAATCCTATCCTTAACTTACTTATTTCAATAGCCCTTATTTTTTTAAGTTACCTTCCCCTTTTAATTATCATGTCTATCATAGGTATAGTAAGTTTTATCAAATCTGGTGGTACAGCTTTTATTATCAATGAACAATTAATGAACCTTGTGAGCTTATTTGGTACAGTATTTTTAATTATAATCTGTATTCTTTACTGTAAATTCGCTGAAAAAAGAAATCTTCGTTCAATGGGACTTATTAAGAAAGGTGCATTTATGGAGTATTGTCTAGGTTTAATCATAGGTTTAGTAATGTTCAGTGCAATTGTCTTAATACTTATGATAGCTGGTGACCTTTCTTTTATTAACGTCACTCTATCCTCATTACCAATTATAATTTTATATTTTTTTGGATTTATGATTCAGGGTGCAAGTGAAGAATTTTTATGTCGTGGTTTTTTATTAAACTCTATTGCAGCTAAAAATGGAATTATCCTTGCTATTATACTTAACTCCTGTCTATTCGGAATCCTTCATATTTTCAATGCTGGCTTCACTATACTTCCACTTATTAACATCATCTTAGTGGGCGTATTCTTCTCTCTTTATGCCTACCGCTCCGACAATATACTAGGTGTATGTGCTATCCATTCTATGTGGAATTTTGCCCAAGGAAATCTATATGGAATACCTGTGAGTGGAATGAATATGAATGCTTCAATTCTTGAAATTCGAAATTTCAGTGATTCATTTCTTTCTGGTGGAACCTTTGGCGCAGAGGGCGGACTCGCTTGTACTATTATTTTATGTGCGTCTATATTCCTTGTATTATTCTTGCCAAGAAAAATTAATGACTCAATTGAAGCTACTAAATAATAAAATTATCTTGAAGGGAGATATCTATGGATGCTTTATTGGCTTTTGTGCCACTTCTCATTATTTTCCCATTTATATTATTGCTTTGGGGACTAGGAATTTATGCACTTATATTATTAATTAAAGCTTTAAAAATATATATTAATAAAAACTCGTAATTAACATATAAGTATTTTAAAAGGCTATCCATAACTAGCAAATAAGTTTCTAGTTATAGATAGCCTTTTTATCTTTAAGTTTATTAACACTTTATTTTAATTTTAAATTTTATAAAGTTGGCTCTTGGCTATTCATAGACCAGCCATCATTTACTACATCCTGCATATCAGTGTGATCTTCCTTTACCTCTACTTTGCTTAGTTTTTTCACAATGCCATAGGGTTCTTTTAAAGATAATTCATCTCCTCTACCAGATATAACCCATAATGTCTTATATCCTCTTGGAACTACTCCTAGCTTATCTTCTCCCTTTCCATCAGTAAAATATATAAGCAAATTAGTGTCACTTTTATTAGCGTACTCAAACACAGGAGTAAACTTTGTACCACCACCAGTAGCTGCTCTTTCCCTAACTCCTTTGATAGATTTAGTTTTATAAACTCTTTTAATTTCAGTGTCACACTCTACTATTTCAACTTCACTATTATAATTTTTTACTATAGAAAGTACTTCTCTCATGGCCTGCACAAATTCAGCATCGCTTATACTTCCACTTATATCAATAGCAACAATAATCTTAGCTTTATGCCCTCTTAACTCTCCCCTTAAGTCTAATCTATCCGGCTGTCTTCTATTTCTTCTAGTGACAGTTTTCTTTTTATTACTTTCCAAAGTTCCCATGAGTTTTCTTAAATAAATATTCCATGGAATTTCATTTTCATTGCTTCTCAAAGACTTTATCATAGCTTGCACCTGAATTAGAAGCTTTCCCTTAGTAGATAACTCTGCAAATTTTTCAGTAAAAGATTTTATTATTTTATCATCTACTTCATCAGACTCATCAAAGGAATCATGAGTTTTTTTAGGATTAAATTCATCTTCTATATCTTTTTTAGAGTCATCCTCATCCCCTTCTTTGTCATACTCTAACAGGTCAAGCACATGCTCCATCTCCCTTGCATAGTATTCCATAGAATTATAAGGCTCTAATTTCAAATTATATTTTAAGTTTACCCATTCTAGTGTAGTTGCGTAAGGTGGCAAATACTCTATATATTGATTTACTACAATATCCATAGACATATTTATGGCTAATGTACTATATTTTTTCTTAAGTTCTCTTCCCCGAAGTAGATGCAGTGCTAAAACATGATGAATCTCATGCTTTATAGTTGCCTCCATCTGATTAATATTAAGCTTCAGGAATATCACAGGATTAAAATATATAACATATTTAGCACTTTTAAAGCTTGCAGCTGTAGGTGATGCTATATCATATCGTATTTCTCTGTTCATTTGAAATAAAAAATATCCAAAAAAATTTTCCTTATCATCCATTAAAGAAAGATTAACTCTATCCACTAATGTAAAAAAATCTAATTTGAACTTTTCAGGCATGTCAACTTTAAACTTTTCATTAGCCCTTGTAGCTTTAAGCATATCTCCACTATTAACCATAGCAGTTATCTCATTGTAAAGTTCCACTCTTAACTCTTCAAAACTTTTGTTCATAGACATGCTTAACACCTACCCCTTTATCTCACTATAGGCAGCAAAATACGCTTCTACAAACTCTTCATTTCTTAGTATTAAGTTATATATATCTTCCTCCCTTTCTCTCATATCTTGCATAATTCCAATCATTAAGTCCACAGGGTAGCACTTTAAAAATTTAACTAATCTAGCTATTATACTACTGATATCCTGGGTTTTTAAATTTCCAATTCTACTATGTACTTCCCTTATTATATTATTTGCTGTTAAGTACAATCTAGTATGGCTTTCACTCTTTATTCTTTCTTTGACTTCACTAGATAATGACTCCCCTTCAAATACTTCTTCAAAAGAGATTAAAGTGATGTTTTCACTTTCAATAAAACTCATAAGCTCCTCAGCTATGATGTTCCCCAAATTTCCTCTTAAAATATTTAAAAATACCCTTCTTGGTATTGTGTCCTTATTTTCTTTGTACAACTTATAACTCTTAGAAACTCTCTCAAAACTTCTAGGTGTAGCTCTTATATCATCTTCACCTATGCTATGGAGGTGTTCTGGAAATGTAGATATAAACTCAATAATCTTTTCATCTATACCACTTTCCTTAGCCCATTTAATCCATTCTTTAGCATCGCTTTCCATATTAAACCAAACAAATCTATTTTCCTGCGCTGCATCCATATCTACGACCTGGTAATCAAAGTCTAAACCGTGCTTACTAGAAGGATTCATAGCAGCTATTATTCTTACATTTGCTTTAAGTTTATATCCATTTATTTCTCTATTTAGTATCAAGTTCATAAGTTCTTGTTGTACACTATGCTCACAACGATTTATCTCATCTATGAATAAAAGCACTTCTTTACCTAGAAGTATCATGCTATCTATTTCTCTAAGCTTTGTATGAACCGCATATACAGTTCCCTTCTTTCGAACCAGTCTTCCATCTTCACCTTTTACAGTATACTCTTCAACAACGGGAAGTCCTCCAATTTCACCTTCCTTTAAAAGGTTTCCATCTATAGTAATCAAACTCCAGCCTTTTTCCTTTGCAAGTTCTTTAGCTAGTGCTGTTTTCCCAATTCCACTTTCCCCTACAATTAGAGGCACTTCCCCGGTTTCTAAAACAAGCTTTACACTACATAATGTATCCTGAAAATTCATGTGATTTCCCCCCTATATCATCTTAAGCTTTTCATCTATGGCAATTCTTTTTGCTCTACCACTCCCATGCTTATGAATAAATGCAATCTTGTCCATTGATATATTGCCATACTTTTCACTTATACTTTCACAACTTATAAAGTTTCTTACAAAACTTTCTTCTACATCATCCTTACACAATACATCTTTTAAAATGGGCTCAAGATCGTCCAATGAGATTTCCCTAATAACATATTTAATCACTAATATGTTTTCCTTTAAAAAGCTTAATATTTTGTGTTTATTTAAATTAGAAACAAACTTTATAGCTGCCTCATTTTCTTTAATTGCTATTATTTCAGCTTCCTTACACGGCTGCTTTATATATCTAAGAGCATCATATCGTATTCTTACAGCGGCTACTTGAACTTCTTCACAAGGTTCCTTTATATATTTAATGGAATCATAATCTTTTTCAATAGCTAACCTTTGCAGCTCACAGCTAGGTTTTACAGCATATTGTATAGCCCAGCCCTTCTGTCTAATACCTAGCTTCACTAGTTCTTCCCTAGGATTATTTATAAACTTTAATGTATTCCAGCTTTGTCCTACTGCATAATTTCTCATATCTGAAGTTGGATTTTCAATAAACTCCATAGCATTTACATTACTTCTTAATGCCACCATCTTCATCTCTTCAGAAGGATTCTTGATATATTGTAAAGTCATACCATCCTTCTCTACTGCTATAAGCTTCAACTCTTCTGAAGGCTCATTAATAGTCTTTATAATAATAGGATTTCTCTTTATCATTTCAACAGTCGTACTATAATTCATAATATCGACACCTCTTATTTATTTCTTTAATGCCTTTGAATAGAAGAATTTCCTCATGGTTTTTGCTTGGGTAAGCTTACGGAATTAAGTACATAAGCTACAAAAATGCCAATTAAAGTATCAATAATTCTGTTAATAGCAAATAGATAGGGTATTATATCATTTCCATGATTTACGGTTATACTCAAAAATACTACACAGCTAATATATGATGCTGTGGATTGTTTAAGTAATACTGTAAAATAAATTATAGGTATAATTGTAATAGATATTAAAAAATATGATATTTCTGGCCTGGATGTTGGGATAAATCTTCTCTCTATGAGTAAAATAGCTACTCCAAAAGCCCCTCCAAACAATGTTCCGATAGTACGGTTTAATCCAACCTTCTTTGTACTTTCTTTACCTGGTTGCATACATAGGATAGCTGCTATGGCAGAATAAAAAGGCATCCCTGTACCTCTCACCATATAAATTAAAAAACATATAAATACTGCTACTGCAGATTTTATAATTCTCATTCCTATCTTTGGAATTTCTATCTTTGACATTTCCATCTTTGACATTTCAATCTCCTTTTTATCTTACATCATTCTATTACGTAGCATAGTTAAGCCTACATCTTATCTTTAGTATATGTTATTCTATTCGATAATTTATTATAACATATTATAATATTGTGACAAATCAGTACTTTCTTTGGTATAATTTAAAATTAGTATAAGATATATTTCATTGAGATTAAAGGAGAATTCAATAATGAATAAATTAACTTCTGATAAAGAGTTTTCAAAACTAGTAGAGACTTCAGATTTGCTTTTATGCTTCTTTACAGGGAAAAATTTTTGAGGTAGCGAGGACTTACTTTGTAAAGTAAACAGTATGCTTTCAAATTTTCCTATGGTTAAATCTATAAATATTGATATTGATGAAGCACCTTCTTTATGTGCTGAAATCAGTGTTTTTATCGCGCCTACTATTATAATCTTTGCTAAGGGTAAAGAAACCATAAGAAAATCTAAATTTATTGTAATAAAGGAACTGGATGAAATTATAAATAGATATTACAGTCTATTATTTGGATAATATACTTCACTTAAATAAAAAAGGTATGAAATTTATAAAATAAACTTCATACCTTTTTTATTTAAGTAATTTTAGATACACATCTCTATGTGTAATTATCTCTTAAGATAATATTCCATTACATTTTTAACCATAGCAGTTGGGATTCCGCTTCCCCCTCTGTCCTTTACATTTTCTATTACCATTGATATAGAAATTTTAGGTTCATCTGTATTTACAGCTACGAACCACCCATTTTCTTTACCAGACTTATCATTTTGATCTGCCTTTATTTCTGCGGTCCCTGTTTTCCCTGCAATATTAAATCCTTCAACCTTTGCCGCTGTAGCTGTTCCATCAGCATCATTTATAACTGCTGAAAAAGCATTTACTAGTGCAGGTATATTCTCTTTATTTATAGCATTCTTTAAAACTTGTGCTTCTGAATTTTCACCTATATTGAGTCTTGGCTTCATTATATCCCCGTTATTTCCCAAAGTGCTATAGGCTAGTGCCATATCTAAAGGTGACATAAGTATCTCGCCCTGTCCATATCCAGTATCTGCTAGAAGTATTTCCTTACTAAGAGTATTATCATTACTAATCTGAGAAACTGCAATGGGATATTCAAAGGCTAGTTCTTCTCCAATACCAAAGTTTTTAATACCTGCTATAAAAGCATCACTGCCTATATTAAGTGCAACTCTAGCGAAATATATATTATCCGAGTATTTAGTGGCTTCTGTTAAATTAATAGCTTTTCCTGGATCTTTTACTCTTGTAACCTTATATCCACCCCATGAAGCATCCTTTTGCCATCCTAGACCTTGAATATCCATTCCTTCTTCTGGTTTAAGTACACCTGCATTTAAACCTATGGCTGCTGTAAGTAGCTTCATAGTAGAACCTGGAGCATAAACATCGTTAAATCTATTATCAAATTGTGCACCATCAAGTTTTTCCCACTTTTCACTTACAGCTTTTGTTTTGTAGGTCACAAAAACATTAGAATCATAAGATGGAGAACTTACCATAGCTAAAACTTCACCAGTTTTAGGATCTACAGCTGTTGACGCGCCCTTTTCACCCTTCATTTCACTATATATCTTAGCTTGAAGCTCTGTATCTATAGAAAGTTTTACGTCTTTACCATTTATTGCATCAGCCTTTGCTATAGATATCTCCTCTTCCCCTCTCTTTATATATATTTCTCCACCATCTTGGCCTTTTAATGTATCTTCATAGACTTGTTCAATGCCTGCTTTCCCAATAAGACTTATCTCTGTATATCCCTTGTCTTTATTCTTTTCTAGCTCCTCAGCCGTAATTGATCCTACATATCCAACTAGGCTTCCCAAGGCTTCTTCCCCTGAATATACTCTAGATGCCTCATCATTTATTTTAACACCTTCTATGCCGCCGAGCTTATCTAACTTTTCAGTGTCAGATTTGAGTACAGATACTATAGGAACAAAATTATCTGGATTAGTATTTGCTGCTAATTGTTTCTCTATATAAGATTCACTTATATCAAGAATACTAGCCATTGCAGTTATCTTTTTAGCTTTTTCATTTTCAAATTTACTAGGCCATATACCTACAGATTTTACCATGTCGTCCTGGGCTAAAAATTTCCCATTTCTATCAAGTATGCTCCCACGTTTAGCAGGACTCTCATGAATTCCCACCGTATCTCCTGCCTGCATCTGAGGGAAAATCAAACTTTCATTCCACTTGATTTTATATGTATCACCTTCTTTAACTAGTGATGCATTAAAATCTTTAAATTCTATCTTGCCTACTATGGTAGTCATAGTCATAGTAAATGGTATTTCTAAGGATTTCCTGTCCCTTTCCTTTTCACCTACTATTTGTATTTCAATATTGTTAGCTTCAATAGCATCATATATATTATTATATCTCTCCAAAAACTTTTCCTGAGTTATATAACCTTTTGAGTCTGCAGAAAGCAAATTATACATGCCTTGAAAATCCTTACTAACCCAAGCTTTATTGTATTCATTAAAAGCGTCTTTTATTTTATCCTTTTTTGAACATCCAGCAAATATAGATGTTCCTATAAGTATTGCCCCAATAATCAAACCAAATTTTTTTAAATTAAATTTCATCAATATCCTCCTTGTATAATTTAGCTATAACATTCATTAGCAAGCTATATTAGATAATTTTAAAGCACTGCACTGAATGTTTATTGCACTATCACTTAGTATAGATAATAATGTATAACATTTCTTAACATTCCATAATATTACCTATTACATCTATTGTAAATTTATATTTATCTTTATTCAACAAATTTTGATGAAAAATTTATTTATTTTTGTATAAAGTAAAAATTCAGATATTTTACGGTACAACCATTGATGATGCCCTGGATGTAATGTAAAATGAAGTTATACTTACATAAGGGGGCATTTTATGACTATTAACAAAAGCAAACTTAATGATGTTTTTGGTACTTACATTGGACTACCAAAAGAAGTGTACATACTCTTTCTTGGAAAGATGATCAACTGTATCGGTGCCTTTGTTCATCCTCTATTATCTTTGATTATAACTCAAAAAGTCGGCTTATCTGTAAAAGACACTGGAATGATTCTAACCCT
>DAMAVY010000065.1:0-10982 GCA_032077725.1 Clostridium sp.
TTGAAAATACAATATTGTCTCTAGAAAACACAACAGCAGTACTTATTACTCATAAATTAACAGAAGAATTATTAAATAAATATGATGATATAATATTTTTGGATAAGGGAAAAATTTGCGAGATGGGTACATTTAACAATTTACTCAACAAAAAGGGTAAATTCTATAAGTTTTATTCATTAATTCAATATAATGATTATGATGAGGTATCAAATTAATTATATATGATAACAATAATAATATATTAATATTGTTAAAATCATCAATAGAATTGCATATATGAATAAGTGAAATTACTTATGAAGTTAAATAGTAAAAGAAGCACATTGAGGCTTCTTTTTTCTTTCAAAGAACAACTTTTTAATCACTTCATTTATCTTCATATTCCCATCCCTTTTTCATAGTAATACAAAAGTCCTTGCTAAATATAGAATAGCAAAGACCTTTCATTTCAACAAGTGAATGGATATTATGTTTTTTTTCTAAACATTACTGTTAGTTAATTTTCGTGGTTAAGAAACAAATTCAATTTCTCATACTTTGTGTGTTGATCATAACCCTTGTATAAATGCTTCTATTTCCGTATTCACCTGCTCAGGATTGTCACCATTTGAAAAATGCGCTGCATTTCTAATAAGATGTAAGGGATAACCTGTTATTTCCGACCACTCTTCGTTATATTTCTTTACTTTTCCAGTTGCATCACTATCGCCAAGTAAAAGAAGTACCGGAAATGCAAAACTTACTTCCTTATTCTCTTTTACAAACTTTCCATATGCAAGCTCCATTTGCTCAATCATTTGCGCTTTTGTCAGTGGTGCTAGCATTTCCATCATTTTATTATAAGAATATTCCGTTTTGGAAACGGACTTAGCCATGCTCTTTCGGAGCATCCCCCTAGGAAACCATTTCGCCATGGATGCCGCCTGTTTTAGCCACCATAAATCCGATTTTGAATAATATTTAAGTCCAAATGGTGTTGTGTCAAGAGCAACAAACCCTTCTACCATATCAGGATACAGTCTAGCAAATTCCTGGCTTGGATAACCTCCCATTGACATTCCTACCAAAATAACTTTTTCAATTCTTTCCTTTTTCAAGATACTCCTTAGTTCTAAAGCCGTCTGATTATATGAAAAGTCATGATATGGTCTTGATAATCCATGTAAAGGAACATCCCAGGTAATCACTGTATATTTTAATTTAAAATATTCAACTTGTTTTTCAAACATGGAATGATTTGCCATTAACCCATGGGTAAAGACAATGCATTTTGCATCCTTATTCACATTTCCACTAATCCAATAATGAACCATCCTATTTTTTGATTCTATTTGTTTGTGCTCTGGCATCATATAATATCTCCAATCTCAAACTATTTATGGCATCTTCTGATAAATCCAATAATCTGGATTCATACCGGCCCCCCTGACCACTTTAGTTAGTATATATAAATTGTACTGTGACTGACCAATCCTGTGAAGGTACCCACAAAAATTTTTGAGGAGTAAACGACAACGTGGAAGCCTAATTATTTATTATCTTTATATTCCCCTTAGGATACATTACTATACTCATCCTTTGGAATAGCATAAAATAACTCATTAATCTTATTTGATTCTGTATTCTCATTCACTTTTATTGAGTTTGTAATAGTAAAAGTTCTTCCCCTCAATTTTCATAGTACCCATTAACCTAAAACCACATTTTTGTATTACCTTATTTGAAGGTGTATTATATGTTAATGCAGTAGCATTTAATACATCAGTATTTGTATTCTCAAATAAGTATTTAATTAGACCTTGTGCAGCTTGAGTTGCATACCCTCTACATGTATAATCTTTTGAAATAGCATAACCTATCTCTCTATTTGGTGGTGGTAATTCATCTTTTGAACCTGAATTAATCCAACCAATAAGTTCATTGGTCTCTTTTAATATAATTCCTAATCGTAGTATATGTCCTTTAATATTAGGGACAGCCTCAAAAAACTCTCTATTCTCTTTAAGTTCATATTTGGTTAACCATTCTCTACGTTTCTCCTTTGTTGCTATCCAATCTGGTAAAAATTCAGCTATTTCAGACTGCAAGGTAATATTATATATTGCATCCAAATCCTCCAATAAAAACTCTCTTAACACTATATCCTTACAATCTATTGTAAAAACTTTTTTTAAAATTACATTATTCATGTTTATAATTTTGCTATCACACATAATAACTTTATCCCTTTCCATATTAAACAAATTTTTCTTTTCCTTAACTATTTCATAATAGCATTAGACTTTATATTAGAACAACCTCATACTTAATTCCTAAATAAAAATGCGCTACCTAAACAAATTAGGTAGCACACTTTCTGTTATCTTATCTTCTTGGTTTTTGAAATTATACCTTGAATAGTTTTTGGTGATAAATAATAGCTTTCTGAAAGACTTTGTATGGATGCTCCATTTAAATAATCTTCATATATTCCCGTGTTTCTACTTAGCAATTCTTCTTTGATCTTGGTAAGTTCACCCCATGCCATCTTATTTTCATCACACTTCGGTATATAAATGTATTCACCATCCACATAATTTTGGATTATTTTTAATATATCTTTAGGGAAAATGTCCCTAGCATTTGCATAGCTCATTATATGCTCCTCCTAAATATAGTTTTTTATTTTAGGTTGAGCAAAGACTATTTTATATTTTTAATCATTCATTATAACGCAATAGCCTCTGCTATGCATAAATAACATATTTTCTCATAAAAACTGTGCCCCTTTCTTAAATGCAATTACATAATTATTAAATTTTTCATTCCATAACAACAATAACTTTCTAATGATATTACCTTATATATACAATTATAATATATCCTACCAATACACGTCAAACTATTTTAAATGCTTAGCCAATTGCTCTCTTTCCGTGATGGCGGCTCATATAGAGCGTGAATATAGTTCAATATACTGCATACGAGCGGCTCAAAATAATTTACATATTCAACTTATTTCCATGTAATAATTTAATCTAATGCTTTTATTATATTCTTAAACGCTACATCTTCTTTCAAGAATTCTAAATCTTCATCACTTTCCAATCCTCTCTTAATCATGTCTTTCATAAAACCATTCTCAGTATTCTCTTTAAAATGAATATGTGCATATAAATCCGATTTGGTAAAATCATAAAAAGAATCAATTCCAGATACCATTTTTTCTAAAGCCTCTAAACATTTTTCTTTATCCTTTTTAGCAATTGCCACAAATAAGTCTGGTGTATTTTCCATGTATGAACCTAGATCAAAAAGCTTTGCAATCTGTTTTGCAATATTTACATACCTAGGAATCATATGAAAATTGCCATCATTAGTCAGTCGATTTATGATTAGATGAAGGACACAGGTAATGTCATTTGCCCCTTGATGTAACAATTGTTCATATATCTCATATGCCTCATCCTTTTTTCCCTGTTTATAAAGTAACATGGCCTGTGCCTGTCTTTTATCATAACCAACTGGCGGTATCTTATCTAAAAGTTGCTGCGCTCTTTCAAATTCTTTTTTCTCAGCATATTTTCCAACAAGTGATACTGTTGCCATAGCCACCACTTTCTGATCTGTACTGTTTACCACCATTTCGTACCACTGATATATTCTTTTTTCATACTTCTCAGCATTCTCTACTTCTTGAAGACTCATATATACAGTTAAAACCTGTGCCACAGAAAGAATGAACATATCACAGCAAGAGTATTCGTTTATTAGCGCTTCTCCTTTTTCAAATGCCTTTATAAATCCCTCTTTCTGAGCCAAGTCTGACAATTCCTGTACCATCTGATTAATCTCTTTTTCAGTCAATTCTTCATTAAAGGATACCAATGTATCTACATTAATATTTAGCAATCTAGCTAATGGTGCAAGTAAGGTGATGTCAGGATACGAATTTCCTTTTTCCCATTTATTCACTGCAGGCGCAGTCACTCCTAAATAGTTTGCTATTTGTTCCTGTGTTAGATTTGCTTCTTTTCTATACTTTTTAATCACTTCATTTATCTTCATATTCCCATCCCCATTTCATAATAAAACAAAAAGTCCCTACTAAATATAGAATAGCAAAGACCTTTCATTTCAACAAGTGAATGGATATTATGTTTTTGTTACTAAACATTACTGTTAGTTAATTTTCATGATTTACGAAACAAAATCAATCCTTGTATCCTATTTGTAACTTTCATTAACATATATCTTCACCTTCATTAAAAATAAGTTAAAAACAAAATATTTGATTAATTTCAAAATAATGGTACAATATTTTTAAGCTTAACAATTAAATAAAAGGGGGTAAAATTATGTTTAAATGTATGTGTTGTGGTGAAGAAGTAAAAAAAATTGAATCTATTGGCCTTGAGGTTGGTAATTTTATTTTAAAAGATCAAGAAGATAAGAAAGCAAAATTTTCTTTATCCTTGGGAAATAAAAAAATGGGAAATTTTGAATCTAAGGATGGCTCCCTAGAAGAAACTTATTATTGTGAAAAGTGTAATAAAGCATTTGCAATATTTAATTTATAGAAAGCAATTTATAGAAAATTTTTCACTGGCTCCATTTAACCTTTAATTAGAAAAATAAAGCCATTTATGATATTGTTGCTTTATCATAAATAGCTGTTATATCTGTTTTTATAAGCTTTTTTCACAGATTCATTTATTTAATCTAATAAACGTATTTTGAACATTTTTTAATATATGAAACTTTAAAATTATAAATATAACATACTGTGCATATAACGTTTCCACACAAACATTTTACAATCGTGTACACTAAATATGATAGGAGATGATATCGTGAGTGAAAAAATAAAATTATTATTAATATATTTATTTACATTAATTGTAACGATTATTATTTCAATAATTTTTTCAAATCAGTCAATAAATACTATTGGATTAATATTTATGCTATTATTTAACATAACATTATTTATATTTTTAACAAAATATATGAATATAAGTGGAAGTTTAATATCAAAGTTTCTATTTATTATTTTTTTGTTATTTATACCTTTAATTATTGATATTGATTATTTTGTATCATCATATATCCAATCGACTCCTGTTTTAATTTTTCCAGACATAATATTATTTATTTTAAACATAATTCTTATTCCATTTATTTATATTTTTGAAATTCTATTCAATTTAGGGGTGATTAAATTTTCTTTTATTATAATACCTTTATTTTTTTATATTCTTTATATTATAATAAAAAAAATTATATGAATGTTAACCAATATGCATCTTTAATTTCCTTTAAAACTACTCTAATGTTTTTACTAGAGCTCCTCTGGCCTTTGATAAGAATTCATTTTTAATCATAAAATTCCACACTGGCTCGAATTTTTTCCATGCCCCTGCATAAGTAAAATGCTTTAATTTCATACCAAATTCCTCATGCTCCTTAGAAGCCTTATATATATTTCTCCATTTATAAAAATCCTTGTAGGCTTTATTATATCCCTTCTCCATTTCTTCTTTAGTAATATTGGGATGGTTAAATACTAAATGCCTGGTGTCATATAGTCGCCAATCCTTAGTAATTATTCTGTTATCTGCATCCATAATATTAAATATTTTTGTGTCTGGATAAGGTGTGAGAATATGATAGGTGGCTGTAGCTATTCCACTATTAATATTCCATTCTGTAGTTCTATCAAAAACATCTATGTTATCACTGTCAAGTCCAAAAATGAAACTTCCGTTTATCATTATTCCTAACTCATCTAATCTTTTTATTACCTTACTATAATCTTTTCCTATGTTAGATCCTTTGTTCGCCTGAATTAAATTTTGATTGTTAATACTTTCGAAGCCAATAAAGGCACTCCTAAATCCAGCCTCATAGGCGAGGTCTATCATATCATCTTGAAGAATGGAATCGACGGTTATTGCCCCTTGAAATACCCTATTCATTCCTCTCATTTCCTTAAAAACTTGCCTTGATAATTTTTTATCTGCAAATATATTGTCATCGAGAAAATATAAATGCCTCCCCTTCATACTTTCAATCTCTTCTAATATCCTGTCCACTTTATATGCAAAGAAGGATTTCCCTCCTTTATAAAATGAGCTAACATAACAAAAGGAACATTTATTGGGACATCCTCTGGAAAAAACCATAGAATTTGGAACTAAGTATTTATCTTGTTTAAACAAATCTCTTCTTGGAAGAGGCAGATTATCAAGGGTTACCTCTCCTTGACTATAAAATTCCACAGCAGTACCTTCTTTAAAATCTTTTAAAAACTTAGGAAAACTACTTTCACCCAATCCAAGTAAAAGAAAATCAGCATGCTCTTTTGCCTCAAAGGGTAAGGAAGTTGCATGAAGTCCCCCAATAGCAACCTTTATGCCGTTTTTCCTATAGTGATCTGCAATCTCATAAGCCCTGTGTGAATTAGTTATATAGCTTTCGATACAAACTAAGTCAGGATTATCATTTAAACAAACTTCTTCTACATGTTCATCTACTATTTCTACTTCATCTGTCTCATCGCATAAAGATGCTAATGTGGCTAATCCTAAAGGAGGAAACAGTGAATATTTTATAGGCCTCCAATATGGGCTTTTTGCTTCTTCTAATGCTGGCAATATAAATTTAATTTTCATTTATTTCTCCCCTTAAATCACAAACTAAATTTATACCATTATACCATACATAATTTGTTATATTTTATTTTTTTATCCAAAAATGCATTATAGCTGATTGCATTGTTCTCTCAATTCTTTTAAAACATAGGTTTCTCTATATACCCAAGGATTCTTATTTTTATCATTACTACTAACAATTTCTTCGTTTAATCCAATAACTTTATCTAATTGAATCCACTCTGCCTGAAAATCTTGTTCTGCTTCATAGTCATCCAGTTGTTGCTTGGTTTTATCATCCAAAACCTCACATAAATAATAATGTGAAGTCATTTCGAAAACACAATTTTCTTCATTTTCTTCTAGCTTTCTTTCAATAACTTTACCTAATTTATTTTTTATAGTACTAACTAGATAGCCTGTTTCTTCTCTAACCTCACGTTTTAATGTATCTTCATGACTTTCTTTCACCTCTGCTCCACCACCAGGGAATTTGTAATCTCCTCTATTGGTATGCACCATAAGGATTTTGTCTTCTTTTATAACAACAGCCCTAATTGCTGTTCTACTACTTATTTTCAACTTTTCTCTATCTATCTCTTGTGGTCCTAATATATAGTTAAAAATCATAATTTCTCCTCCGTATACTTTGTATGATTTCACATTTGTATTTCACTTTACAATAGCATTTTCTCAAATTCTAATTACCTAAAATGCCATTAAAAAAAGTGACTGCGTCATTGCATTCTTTTTGTGTTGGATGATTTTTACAAATTCCTCCAACTAGCTTAAAAGGTCCAAAGGTATCGTAACCATTACAATAATACGTCCCAAGAACATTAATATTTTTTGCCCTTAACATATTATCAAAGCTATTTATTCCCTTTTGACTCTTAGAACCTCCCGTTGCAATCACAAAACATTCTTTTTCCTGCAACAAGGTTAGATTTTCTTCTACATATTTTGATAACTCACCATGCATCTTTGACATATATATACCAGATGCAAATCCTACCTTATCATACACTTGCAAATCCAATTTACCTTGCTCTTCTATAGAAAATAAGTCCACTTGGTTTTTCTCTTTAATTGCGTCTAATATTTTCTTTGTATTGCCATGATGCTGTGAATAATATAATATTGCTACCTTTTTCATGTTAGTTTCCTCCTAATCCATTTCAACTACTTTAATATTCCAGGGGTACCTAAACCCTAGTTAGGACATGCAAGTGTCTGGACTTGCTTCATGCAACTTATAAACATATGATTCATAGACTATATTTGTCTTAGGCTGCTTAAAGCTACTTTTATGGTCTATATACATTCCGCATTTTTCTAAAACCTTTCCAGATGCAGAACTTTCTATAGCACAATCTGAAACAAAATCTGTTATTCCTAAATTGTATCCAAATGTAATAACTGCTTTTACAATTACTAAATTATTTGAATTTATAGTTATATTATACAACAAAAGGATGCAGTTTTGGATACTGCATCCTTTGTTGCTTAAATAACATAATAAGCTAAATGTAAGAATGTTGAAAAAGGCTTTCTGTATACCTATGGACTGTTCCTTATCACTTCGACACTTGCATGTTTGCCCCGGGGTGTACTAGGGAGATGCTTGCCTGGAGCTTGCTATATCTATTTCTTTGCAGATTTCATCACCATCCATTGTATTAATTTCATCACTGCTCACAGTATTTATTTCTTTAGAGTTCATTGCATTAACTTCACCATAATTTATTATGTTTATTTCTTCACATTCCATTGTGTTAATTTCTTTAGAATTAGTTGTCTTTATATAGAATAAAAAGTACAAAACATGGCATGACCATACAATAACAATAGCTAATTTTGCTACTAATAAATGCCTTACTATTATAAAGCAAATGCTCAGCAAAATAGTAACACTGGTAAGAATACGCAATTTTGTTTTCTTTGTCATAGTTCTATCTTTCACAAAGCTGTCTAAATGGTTTTTATATATCTTAGTTGATAGGAACCAGTCATGAAGCTTCTTAGAACTTTTCGCAAAGCAAAAGGCTGAAAGCATTAAAAATGGAGTTGTAGGTAGAATGGGAAGTACAATTCCAACAGCTCCTAACCCCAAAAATAAAAATCCTGAAACTACTAATAATATTCTCATTGTTATCACTCTTTTCTCACTTCTTTATGACCTCTATTCCTCCAACAGAAATAATTCCATTTCTGTCCTTATTATTTATTATATTCTTCCATATTAAAAATATCCGTAATAAATTTTTACAGAAAAGCACCAAAATACCCTTGTTCTATATTTATAAAAGCCTCACTATAACAACTTTTGTTAAAATGAGGCTTTTCACATTTATGTCTAAATTAAATTTCTACTGCTAATGCATAGGCACTTCTTACAGCATCAATTACTTTTGCTGGTTTAAAGGAATCCCCAATGCAGTAGATTTCTTGTGCAACATGATTTTTAAGAGCCTTATAATATAACTCATTTTCTGATTTAAATCCTAGAGCAAGTAATACAAAATCAGCCTCTATTGAAACCTGCTTTGTTTCTGTTCCAGATGACTTTGCCAGTGGATTTGCTGTATTCTTAGGAAGTAATGGGGTACAAGTCATATAAGGGTCTGGTAAGTATTTGCTAGTCTTTTGTGCTGCAATAACCTTATTATCCGCAAATTTTTCAACACGACAACCATTATATAAATTTACATTTTTATTTACTCTTAAATAATTTAATAAATGTCCACGATTAGCTGTACATGCACCTTCCATAAAATTATCTGCCATTTCTAATACATCTACTTTTTTATTATTTTCATAGACTAATTTATATGCAGTTTCAACTCCTACAACACCACCACCTATAATTACGATCTTCTCTTTTCCATCTAAAATGGATCCGTCTACAAGGGCATCAGTAGCCATTGCATAAGGAGTATTTTTCAAACCTTCAAATGGTGGAACAATGTCCCTTGTACCATTAGCAAATACCACTGCATCAAATTCATCTTTTATTAATTCTATATCTACCTTTGTATTAAACTTCTTAATCAAGCCATATTCTTTTGTTGCTTTGCTAACCTGACGTTCAAGATAAGAAACATAATTCTTAATGTCAAACTTAACCATTGGAGCTCCACCAGATATAAGCTTACCACCAACTTTATCCGTTGCTTCAAATAAAGTTACCTTATGCCCCTTCTTAGCAGCATTAATAGCAAAAACACATCCAGCTGGACCAGCACCTATAACAGCTATATTTTTAGGTTTTTCTGTTTTTAAACTATTAAAATACTTGTCCTCAAATCCACATCTTGGATTTACAGCACATTGAATATGTCCTCCTTCTACAAATTCATTTACGCAACCTTCTTGACAACCAATACAAGGACGAATATCTTCAATTTTATTATTATATAATTTATTTGGCCAATAAGGATCAGCAAGTAACGGACGCCCTAACATTACCATATCAGCCATACCATCCCTAATTACCTCTTCTGCCAAATCTGGATATCCAAGCTTTCCTACTGCAACAATTACTACATCTTCACCTTTATTAGTTTTAATATTGTTTATATTAAAGTATTCTTTTGCAGCCTTAGATATTAATTTAAAACAACCTGCTGGCATTCCTGCAGGTGGATGTGGCAACCACCAGTTATCATAGCAACCAAGATCCACATCAAAGCAATCAACCCCCGCTTTCACTAAAGCTTCCATAAATTTTAATGTATCGTTAATTGTTCTTCCATTTGTATATTTACGTATTGAAGGCATCTTTTCAATATCTTTATAACTTTCATTTAATGCAAGGGATAAATCTATTCTATACATAATTGGGTAATGTGGACCTACCTTATCTCTTATTGATTTAACTAAATCTACTCCAAATCTATAAGGGTCTGAATATTTTCCCATTTTACGACGATTAAATGCTGGATTAGTCATCTGTTCTAATAAGTAACCTTCATGTCCATGTAGATATACACCATCAATGCCCTGACATTTTGCATCTAAAGCAGCCTGTGCTCCATTTTTAATAATAGTGTTCAATTTTCTATCGGAAAGACGTACACATAGAATAGCAGGAATATAAAAGTTCTTATTCCAAGATGCTGAAACTGGTAGCTTTTTCTCATTTATAACACACATTGGTGCACCAACCCTACCAAGGCCTGGTGTCAATTGTATAAATATTTTTGAGTCATATGCATGAACACTTGTTGCTAAATCTCTCCATCCCACTAAGTTGGTTCTTGTTTTATCTATTCTTGGAAAATAAGATAATTTCCCAGGCTCAGTAACTGTTGGATCTACTCCATGAGAAATTGGAATTAATCCTGT
>DAMAVY010000066.1:0-10972 GCA_032077725.1 Clostridium sp.
ACCAAGAGCCACTTTTACTCTTTCATTAACAATAGCACGCTCTTTATAAATGCAACAACGCATTTTTGCTTCCCCTTCAGGAACAATTGTTGTCGCCACTTCCATAAGATTCATTGGTGTAAGCCCATCATTATAAGCAAGCTTTGCTACTTCGCTTAATACTTGATATTTTAATGCTTGGACATCTGTATCAAAAAAATTCATAGTATTCCTCCTTCTATTCGACTATATAATTACCCGATTGTTTGAAAGTAAACTAGAAAAACTGGATAACACAATAATTTTTACTAAATTATATAATTACCCGATTACATTATACTAACAATTCTTAAAACCATATAATATATTTTAAACATATTCATATGCCATCAATATGCTTAAAGAGTATATATAATAGAAGAACTAATATATATCTTGTTTATCCAAGGATCTGAGCTACTTCATCACGAGTCTGATGCAATTTATTTATGAAAAGCCTATCAGTATCACTAAATCTATATTCTTTATGGTAAATCAAAACATCTCGATATTGTTCTTTTATGTTATGTACATGTTTTTGCACTAGATTATATTGCTTTATCATCTCATTTGGAATAGGCGAAACTAACATATAACTTGTAGGAACGTTTACAAGCAAATCAAACTGGCTTCCTCTTTCATAAACCATGATACATTTTGATATGGAAAAGTCCATATTAGATCTGTGAATATGCCCACAAGATAGTGCAGGAATAGAGGAATCTCCATGTACAATTTCAATCATATTAGATAATTCATTAGCAAAAATTGTTTCTGAAGAAGCTAATGGATTTGAAACAGACATAACCGCCAGATAATTGAAATCTAACAATATATCACTTTTTATATCTAAGTCCCTCAAAAGTTTGCTGTAATATTTTTCATATCCTAATGAATAGCGGATAACACCAAGATTATTCTTGCGTTCAACAATATTATTAATTGCCTGCATAGAGTTAGTTTCGCAAAAATCCATTTCCAAATTCTTTGTTTCTGCTATATCACTAATGAACTTTGTAAAAGCAAAGGATATATAACTTGCACGTGGAACAGAAATACTAAAACTTTTTTTTATATTACCATCTTTTTTATATAACATTTCCATTTGATCAAATCTAGAAATAATATCTTTCGCTCTAAGTAATAATTCAGAGCCATCTTTTGTTAAAGTAGCGCCTTTTGAAGATCGTTTAAATATGATAATCCCAAGCTCAGATTCTAATTCTTTAATTGCTTTACTTAAATTTGCCTGATACATATATAGATTATCTGCTGCTTTTGTCATTGAACCTGTTTTTGCAATTTCAGCTACATATTTTAAATGTATAATATCCATAACTATCCCTTTCTTCTCTTCATATGGTGAATATTTTTTTAATGCAGAGCTCTACTTAACTTACTAAATTTGCTTTATGTTATCCCTTACTAATTTATTGTATATATCATTATCTTTATACTTTTCAAGTTTACTATATACTTTCATTATTTTTTATCCTTTACTTAGTTGCTAGGATTTATAGATTTATTATACAACAAAAAGATGCAGGTTTGATACTGCATCTCTTTTATAAATGTAAACTCCTAAAATCTATACTGGCTAAAATTCTATCTCAGTATGATTACAGCCTAAAATATGAATACTACAATCTGCACCTAAACACTCACTAACTTTATGACTTAATGTTTCTAGGGCATTATTAAAGCGATCTAAATGATCTTCATTAACACACTCAATACACATAAAAGAATCTTTGGTTTCTTCTGTTAACATCGTTCTCACTGCTTCACGCCAATTCCAGCAACGACACATTACCCCTGCATCATCTTTATAAACTATTTCATCAACATAAGGGGGTTCACTTTCACCGTTACCTAATGTAATAAATTCTTCATCGCCTATTGCTTTTGTTAACCGAATATCTCCAACTATCTTAGAAAGATCTTCGCCACCGCAAGGCACACCAAACTCTAATGACACAGCATTGTAAATATCAACTAACGGGTTTATAGAGCCAACACTATTTCCGTTTTTAGCACGTTTAAGTAAAGCTTCGATAGAGCAACGTGCCCCTTTTTTTGTTTTAAATTGTTGGAAAGCATTTCTCCATGTTTGGATTACATCATTCTTTGAAAACTCTTCATTTGTCACATGAACTTGCGCTTTAATAGCTGCTTCCTCTAACATTTTTGCATATTTAGGATTGCCTTCTTCACTATTGTCTAATCCTTTACAGATAACAACCCCTATTTTTGCTTGTGGAAATACTTCCCAAAAACTTTTTTCTACAATAAATTTCATATGTATTTCACCTCTTATTTGAATTCTTTATTACACCTGAATTTTTGTTCATTATATGAATTCTAAATCATTTCTTTCATGAATGCAATGCCCTAAATTTTCTTTCTTCCATGAATGCAACGCCCTGAATTTTCATCCAATATATTTGTAAAAATTATGTACCAAATATCCTAGTCCAATTAAATACTATTATACAATGGTATATTCAATACCACCTGAGCTCCTCCCATTTTTGTAGAATTAGATATTTCTACATTTCCATGGTGCAATTCTATGAAAGATTTTGTAATTGATAATCCCATACCGTAATGATTTTTAGAATTTCTGCTCTTATCTCCTCTATAGAACTGTTCTGTTGCATACTGCAATTCTTCCCTTGAAAATCCAGGCCCACTATCCGCAATGATAAATTTTAGGGTTTTTCCACACCCTTGGACTTTAAAAAGTAACCTACTATCTTTTGGAGAATATTCAATAGCATTTGAAATTACGTTTATGATAGCCCTGTATAAAAGTTCCTCATCTGCGTAAAAGAATCCTGGTATTGTTTCCTCTTCACTGATAAGCTGGAGATTTTTTTCAATGACAAGAGCTTTTTCCTGCTCTAAAATTTTTTCAATAAATCCTTTGGTTTCTATCTTAACTGGTTTTAACCTTAGGTTTTCTTCTGACTTTGTCATATCCATGAGCACTTTTAGATAATGCTCAATCTCATCAGCGTTTTTTATAATATATTCATTGCATTTTATCTCCTCTGAATCTTTACATGTTTCTTTAATTAATTCTGCATTTCCCTTTATAATTGTGAGAGGTGTCTTAATATCATGTGTCAATGCAGAAATTTGATTCTTCCTTGATTTTTCCATACTCCATTGTTTTTCTAAAGCTTCCTTTAGAGCACTTTTCATTTGATTTAAAGAATCTATTACTTCTTCAATTTCGCCAATACTGGAATGTTCAGATTGAAAATCTAGGTCTTGTTTTTTTATTTTCTCCGTTACTTGTATAAGTTTTTTCATTTCTTTAGAAAAATCTCTTCCAAACTTAGTAGACAGAAGTAATACTTCCACTACAAAAATTAGAAGGAACAAAAAAAATCCCAATAATTCTGGACTTCCCAAATATTTTCTTAGTACTGGCTGTGCAAACTGCGCCATCATAGAATACTGAACAATGCAAACCTCAGCATCCCGATGAAACACTTTATAATACTTGTTCCCTCCAGCATTAATTCGATTGGACTCCATAGCATCCCAAGCATTAGTTCCTTCTTTACTGCTAAAATTGCCGTAAATCATTATACCTTTCTCATCATATACCCCATACCTACAGCCCTCTGGTATCATATCTTCTGTTACCCTACCTGATTTTAGAATTGTCTCTCTAGAACTTTCAAGCTTCTCTTCAAAATAATTAGCAGGTAGTATAACACTACTATTTAACATGATTGAAAATGTCACCATATATGCTAGTAGCAAAATAACTGTGGCTAAACTAAAATATATGATATACCTAAGAAATATACTACGAAGACTTCTTTTCCGTTTTATAGCCATTTATAACCAATCCCCCAAACCGTTTCTATTGGGGAACAATTTATTTTTGCAAGCTTTGCTCTAATATTTTTTATATGTTCCACAATTGCTAAACTGTCACTTTCTCTGTCAAACCCAAAAACAACTTCAAATATTTTTTCTTTTGAGAATACTTGTCCATGATGAAGAGCCAGAAATTCACTAATTTCATATTCACTCTTTGTGAAAGGAATCATATTATCTCCTACAAAAACCTCTTTTGCTGATAAATTAAACTTTATTCCGGATATGACGAAATTATGATGCTTCTCTCTCTGTTCCCTACGTAAATGTGCTGCAACCCTTGATCGTAATTCTCCAATACCAAAGGGTTTTGTAATATAATCATCACCGCCAATGGCAAGCCCCTCTATAATATCATCTTCCATAGTTTTTGCTGTTAAGAACAAAATAGGACAATCTACCAGACCACGAATCTTCCTACATAAAGTAAATCCATCTATATCAGGCATCATCACATCCAGAAGAATTAAGTCATAATTTGAATACTTCTCCATAGGAAATATAGAAACATTTCTTACCGTGGTGATTAGATGTCCTTCTCTTGACAATGCTGTTTTTATAATATCTAAAATTCCTTGTTCATCATCAATTGCTAATATATTTGCCATCCAATCACTCCCATTAAATACTATAGATAATATACTATTGGTCACGCTAATTTCTTTTCTCTATTGTTATTTCTTTTCTCTATTGTTATTTCTTTTCTCTATTATAACTTATTCTCCCAAAATTGTAGCCTGCAGTTTTCTTTTCTCTAAAAACTTATACTCCAAAACTCTAGCCTTTAGTTTTCTTTTCTTCCTTCATAATAATAAAACCAAATAAAACTGCTAAGAAGTAATATAGCTGTAATCACAAGGCATATTAATGCTCCACTTTCAAACTCACTTAAAAATATATAAATATCACCTTTAGAAGTGTTATATTCCATATAATAGTCGCATAATCTTCCTCCAAAACTACAGGGAATCCATTTCCAAATTGCCTCTCCAAGACCGGTTAGCATTAGAGCAGCAATTAAACTTTCTGCAATACCAAGGCCTATGGAAGCTCCTGTTCCAAACTGAAAGCTGCATATTGTATGCAATATATACAAAAAAATTTGACTAGAAAACAAAATCAAAATCATTTTCCCATAAAACGCTATAGAAAAGGTGTTTTGATGTAAAAAAAACTTAAATCCCAAAGCAAAGCCACCAACTGCAATAAGAAGAGCACCAAATGACATGATAAGTAGCACACATATCTTGCTAAAAAAACTCGTTAACTTTCCTTCTGCCATTAAAAGTTCTTGAAAATTTCCTGCTAAAGCTTCCTGGTCCACTGCCATGGCTGTTATAATTCCAATTAGTAGTGGAAATGCTACTGATAAAACTTCCATGTAGCCCTGAACCTTTGATGTGTTATTTATAGATAAAAAGGAGTAGTAAGAAAGAAACAAAATAACACCTATCACTGGAACCAAAATATGTATCCAAAGCATTGGTGTATGACGAATCTTTTGAAATTCCCCCCTTACTTGCCTAAAAAATTTCTTCATCTATTTAGCCTCCTGCCTCTCATACAATTTTGTGGTTACTATTGTGAAGATAATAAATAAAATTAGCGTAATTATTATTCCAGGGATAATCACTTTGGTTGATAATAGCTCCGGTTTAAATGTCACACTTCCCTCAATTGCTGGTAATCCATTTGGAAGAACCTTTAAAATTGGACACATAAGCCTTGCTGGAATAGCATAAGGTACCATCCACAAAATATTTTCTGTAGCAAGGATAATTCCTAGTACCATATAAGCACCAATATTAATCAATATAGTAGGAAACATTCCAAGCTTACTTCCAAGATATAAACATAGGGGAATCTGCCATAGGAAGGTAATAGTTAAAACCAAACTTCCTATAAATCCATTGAAAATAGGAATACTCCCCATTTTACTTATATTCAAAACTCCTTCCAAAATTGTTGTTCCAATAAAAAGAATTAATGAAGCCATAGTAACCATAGCCACGCATACAAGGACTTTCCCTAGCCAAACTTTTTTCAAATCAACGGGTAGAGAAAGTACAGCCCTATTCTTCATCTTCGTATCCTTAGATGCTACCAGTGTGCATCCTAAAGATACGATTCCAGGAAGTACCATTGCATACCACCAGTTATATGCGTCTATCTGAAAGTATATAGGTGCTAAGAATAATGAAAGCAATATAGTAAATATAGGTGCCATAAAAATAAGCTTTCCTACAAAAGTATGTTTCATTTTTAAGGCTTCTGATTTAAAATATGAATACATACTATTCACCATCCCTTCTGTATTTCTTCGCAATATCCATAAATAACTTTTCTAGGTCTTCTCCCTGTTTTATCTCTCCTTGATATCCAAGAACTCCACCTGAAATAATTCCAATATGATCAACTACCTGTTCTACCTCGCTTAAAATATGGCTTGATAGAATCACCGTAATTCCCTGTTTAGGAAATGAACGAATTAACTCTCTAAGTTCCTGAATTCCAATTGGATCTAGTCCATTAGTTGGCTCATCAAGAATCAATAGCTTTGGATTATTAAGAAGAGCAATTGCAATTCCTAACCTTTGCTTCATTCCCATAGAAAACTGTCCAGCCCTCTTATTTCCTGTATTCTCTAAATCAACTATATGAAGAACTTCATCAATTCTATTGTTTGGAAGTCCTAAAACCGTTGTTCTCACCTTCAAATTCTCCCTCGCAGTAAGATTCTCATAAAGTGGTGCCGATTCAATTAAAGCCCCTATATCACTTAAGTTCTTTCTGTTCCATGGTTGATTTTCAAATAAGATCTCTCCACTAGTTGGATGAAGCATTCCAGTTATCATTTTTAAAGTTGTTGATTTTCCCGCCCCATTAGGTCCAAGAAGTCCGTAAATAGAATTTCTTCTCACTTCAAGGGATATATTTTGTACCACCTTTTGCCTCTTAAAAGTTTTGCAAAGATTCTTTGTCTCTAATATTAAATCATTCATTCTTATCATCCTCCCTATGGTTAAATTTTAATAGGTAATTATAAGGATTCTATAAGGAATGAAAAAAAACTGAGTCGAATGTAACCACTCGCCTCAGTTTTTTTCTTAAGACCTCTTTTTTAGTTTCCAATAGAGAATATAGCATAAATTTAAAAATACTGTAAGTATTTTATTTTGGAATTAATCTGAGAATTTTATCATCACCAGCATTAATTTTACCTCTACCATCCCTATTACTCGTGGTAATATAAATTGATCCATCTTTACCTTGAATAACCTCACGCAAACGTCCATACTCATTCTTGAGCCATGATTCTACACTCTGCACTCTCCTTCCATTTCCATTCAAGGACATAGCAAGTAGTTGTTCCCCACGTAGTGTAGCTACGAGTAATTTTCCTTGCCATATACCTTGATTTAAAATGGCAATGCCAGAGGGTGCCCAGGTTTCTTCTCCGCTGTGTATCAGTGGCTTTTGTGTCACAACTTCACTAGACTCTTCATCCCCTTGAACCAAAGGCCATCCATAATTTGCTCCTGGTTGTATAATGTTTATCTCATCATGAGCTGTTTGTCCATGCTCTGAGGCATATAAAATATTCTTGGAATTCCATGCTAAGCCTTGAGGATTTCGATGACCAAAGCTGTATACAGGTGAATTAGCAATTGGATTATCTTTAGGAATCCCTCCATCTAATTCTATTCTAAGTATTTTCCCTGCAGTACTTGTGATATCTTGTGCCAATGCAGGATTCCCTGAATCCCCCGTTGTTATATATAATTTTTGATCTGGACCTATCTTGATTCTTCCCCCATTATGAATCTGTCCCCCAGGAATTTTATCTATAAGGACCTTATTAATTGATGCCTTATTATTATTTTCAACCAATCTCACAACACGATTATAGATTTGATTCCCTTCTGCATAGGAATGCATAACATACATATAATGATTTCGTGAATAATTTGGGTCTAGAGCAAGACCCAATAACCCGCCTTCCCCTCTACTTACAAAGGGGGCAGAAAATGTAATAAGTGGTAGTAGATGAAGTTTATTATTTTCAATGACCTTAATTGTCCCAGACCGTTCCGTAAAATATATTTTTCCTTCATTGCTTATATCTATATCCCAAGGTACATATAAATTTGAAGCAATAACTTCAATTTCGTAAGGAAATTGCCTTGAAGTAACTAAACTTGTTTTAACATTAGATCTATTATCACTGCGAAGTCTCATATTAGACAAAATATTATGAATGACCTTTTTCATACTTATTCCTCCAAACTTAAATACTCTATCTCAGAGTGAATACTTTAGTTATATTCTAAGTATTTTTTATTTATGACACATAATAATCTTATCATTTCAATAAAATTTTAGGGACATCATTTATTATGATGCCCCTTTGGTAAAATTCACACCCTAGAGGTGCTACTTTACATAAAATAATATTCCATGACTTCTTCTAGTTCATTGTTTAATTCTTCTTTCCTAGTAAATAACTTATTAAGTTCTTCATAATGTAAGCTTGAATCAGCCATTGCTAAATCAACATCTCTTATATCATTTTCAAGACTTTTTACCTTGGCTTCAACTTTAACTTTTTCTACTTCTTTATTTTTACTTTCATCAACTTTTTTGGGTTTCTTAACTTTTTCACTCTTTACCACTGTTTCTCTTGAAATCTGAAGTTTTTCCTCATCTTTTACATTTTTATAATAATCATAATTACCAGGATAACTTTTAAACCCATAGTCCTCAATAGCAATTGTTCTTTCGCCTATTTTATTGATAAAATATCTATCATGAGAGATGAAGAATATAGTTCCTTCAAACTCTTCAAGAGCTTCCTCAAAAGTTTCTATAGAATCAATATCAAGATGATTAGTAGGCTCATCCAGTATCAATAAATTCACATCTTCATATAGCAACTTGCCAAGCTTCAGCCTTATTCTCTCTCCACCAGATAAGTGTTTTACTTTTTTAAAAACACTGTTGCCATAAAACATAAATTTGGATAAATATTCCCGTGCTTTCCCCTCTGGTAATAAAATATCTTCTCTGAAACAATCCACCACAGTGAGTTCCTCGTTTTTAAAAGTAATTTTCTGTGGCAAATATCCTGCCATTACGCTTACACCTAATTCTACTATTCCAGCATCGGGCTGCTCTTCGCCTAATAGCAATTTCAAGAAGGTGGTTTTGCCACTTCCATTTGGACCGATTAGAGCTGCTCGTTCACCAAAATTAATCATTAAATCCGCATCCTTAAGAATAACTTTGTCTTCAAAGCTTTTAGATAGTCCTATTGCCTTAATTGTCTCATTCCCTGACCTCTGTGCAGCTTTAAAATTTAATTTCATATTCTGTTTTTCAAAAACTACTTTTTCAGTTCTTACAAATTGCCCTCTGGTTCGATAGTACTTATTACTTTCAGTGTCACTACCTTTCATTTTATCAAGTTTTTTTTGTAGGCTAGCAGCTCTTTTAAAGAATTTATTATTATCCACCCTAGTTGCCCAATCCCGAAGTTCCTTTACACTCTTTTGTATAGTCTTAATTTGCTTTTGCTGTTCATTATATTGATGAAATTGTTCAAGCATATTTTCTTCTTTTTGAATTACATAGGAAGAATAATTTCCTTTGTAAGATATAGATTCCATGTCCTCTATTTCAACAATTTTTGTTACTACATTATCAAGAAAATATCTATCATGAGACACAATAATTACAATTCCGCTGTAACTCTTAAGATAACCTTCAAGCCATTCAATGGAATCCATATCCAAATGATTTGTAGGTTCATCCAGCAGTAATATATCTGGATTATCAATCAAGAGCTTTCCAAGAACTACCGTAGTTTTTTCACCACCACTTAATAAATCAAAATCTTTCTTCAAAAAGCTATCATCAAATTTAAGTCCCGTGCAAATTTTACTTAATTTTTCTTCAGTATGGTATCCACCCTTAACTTCATATAACTCTACTATTTCACTATACTGTTTCAGTGCTTTTTCAAGGGCATCATCTTCTAGAAAATTCATTTGCTCTTCTAGTTTATGCATTTTATTTTCTATACTGTAAACTTCCTCAAAAGCTAATTTTAAAACATCAATAACCTTAAAACTGTTATCATACTTAGGTATTTGTTCAAGATAAGCACAAGTTGCTTCCCTTGGCAAAGAAATAAACCCTTCGTCATATCCAGGACTCAAAGCTCCAGGATAACCAATACAATAATTCATTGGTTCAATTCCAGCTATTAATTTAAGAATAGTGCTCTTTCCACTACCATTAACACCTACTATCCCAACTTTTTCCCCCGAATAAACTTGAAAAGTTATATTCTTAAGAACAAGCGTTGCATCCATATATTTTTTTACTCCATCTAATGTTAATTCGTACATAAAAATTCCTTCTTTCATAAGTGAGAATCCAAATCTTTGATTTGGTCCTTCGAACTTACTCCACCGAGCGCATGTGAGGCGGAGTTTCTTCTCGAGCATAGCGAGAAAATAAATCTTTGATTTGGTCAGTGGAACCTACTTTACCGAAAGCATGTGAGAAGAAGTATTCTTAAAAACACATGTTAGTCAAGTTTCACTTAAAATAAAAAGACCGTAAGAAGATCATTTCTTCCTACAGTCTCAAAATTCTATTACTACTATAATTTATCCATATCAGATTTAAGCCAAAAATTATGTGCGTTAATAAAACCATTCTGTATGCTCATATACCCTGCACTAAATTTTTTAAAAACTCTTCCTTAACACTTCAAAAACTCAGCCAAATTTTAAAAAAACTTTAGCTTAATCTCTAAAAAACTCAGCTAAATATTTCATAAACTTTAGCTTAATCTTTCAAAATAATTCTTGAAATCTAATAAATTACAACGTTGAATTTCAGTAAAGTAAGTTACCTTCTAAATGCTTTATTCCATAAAGAGCATAACGATAAAACCTAAATATAATTAGGCAAATGAAAACTCATTATAAAATACATATTAATTAAAAAATTATATTAATATTAGCAATTTGTTGGTGTCATAACTTAC